>NZ_JASHIT010000014.1:0-119742 GCF_030733595.1 Halomonas sp. MMSF_3323
CGCTCGGCATCGAACTGCGTCAGTCGAGCGTGAGCAAAGGGGAGATTGTCGCGATAGAGCTGGATGCGCGATTCGAATAGCTTGCGACAACGCTCGTAGAGCGCCAGATCCAGCGGGTTGAGTTTGCGGAACTCCTGTTCATCCTCCGGCGCGATGTCATGCAATTCGCCCACCTGCGGCTTCCCCCGGTTGTCCTCACGCTGGGCGATATCGATGCCAAAGCGAGCATTGATCAACTCCAGGCTCTCCGAGTAACGTTCGGTCAAGCCGACCATCCCGATCGCTTCGACATCGACCCCCTTGAAGATGCTCGACTGGCGATCAAGCATCAGAGGAATCTTCATGAAGTCGCGGAAGCTGCCCTTGTACTGATGAATCCGCTGAAAGTGCGAATACTCGGAAGCCGCCCGCTGCAACGGTTCGCGAACAAAGGTCACCGCGCGATCGACGCCACACAGCGGGACATACTTGGCCGCGGTGACGTGTCCTGCCAGCATCATCGCCTGGTTGTCCAGGCTCCTGCGATACAGGCGCCAAGGATCGGGGGACTCGCCATACATGCACTCGCGTGTCAGGACGCTGGTCTGAGATGCATCCTGGCCGTAGTCATAGACGATCTTGTCGAAGCCAAAGGCGCGCTCAGCACCGTGACGAAAACTGGTTCCCGCCGTCTTGGGTATATGTACGAAAAACAAGGGTTTCATGGTGGAGTCTCCTGACAAAAGCGCCGCAGGAATCAGTCCTGCGGCGCGGCGTGGCAAAAGGGATAGGGGAAGACGACACGGGATCCGGTGGCGGAGCCACCTCCACACTCCAGACGCGTCACGATGTGCCGACAACAAGATCACTCCCCCCCACCAGCACTGAAGCATTGGCATGGAGAGAAACGGTCACATGATCGCCTTCTTTCAAAGGCGCCGGATGCAGCCAGCGAAACCCGCAATAACCATCCACGGATTTGCCGGAACGTCGTAGATCGGGTCGATAGAACCCCACCCTTGCACGCCCCGCGTGAACACCATTGACGAAGATGTTCACTGCCAGACCACTGGCCTTGCCGTTGCGGTCCGTCACCCAACCACAGACTGCGTTGGCGTCAAAATGATCGATGGCTCCCACCAAAGGGCGATCTAGCACGGTGTGCTCTGCCAGACGCTGTTTCAGCGCCGACATCTCCCGAGCCAGGCGGGCAAGCTTGCCGGCCTGGAACTCATGAGCAACGTCGTTGATGTCGTAACGTCCGAAATATGCCTCGCCCTTGTCGAAGTTGGCGCCTCGCGTAGCACTCCCCCTCAATCGCTTGCGCGAGAACTCCTCACGCGACTTCACCGCGTAATGGTGAACCCGAAGCGGTCCCTGATGGATCGACCGCGTACGCCCACCACGTGGGTCCGACTCACCACTGCCGTCCGGCGAGCCAACGAAGTCCTCGATCACGTCCCCTGTGGCATCGACATATTTCCAGGCCGATACCAGGGTAGAGGAATGACAATAGGGCGCCTTGACATGGTCGACGCGTACCAGGCTCTTGGTGTGACAATCTGCGCTCGCGCCTGGTGCAGTGCCACAACGGGTGAAACGTTGCAGTACCGGTTCAGATCCCGCCTCTTCAAGCCCCGAGGAGCCGAAGCATTTCCAGTTCACACTGACGCTTCCCACATCACCCGACGCCACCAGCCTTTCCAACTCGCGACATTCCTCACCGTGACGCTGGCTTTCGTGCACAAGAAACTCATCGGCATCGAGAAACATGACGTAGTCATGCTTTCCCAGAGCCAGCCCAAGGATGCGACGATAGGCCAACTGCTGCGACCTGCGCTCAAGCACCGGCTGGTACAGCAGGCTGACCTCTCCCAGATCTGCCAGCGCTTCGAGCAAAGAGCGGGTGCCGTCGTCGGAACCGTTGTCGGCCAGAATGACATGCCCAAACCCTGCCAGCCGATGCCAAGCTACCCACTCGACAAGGTAATCCACCTCATTGCGGACGATACCGGCAACACAGAACTTCGCCATCTCTAGCCCACCCTGACCGGAGAGTTGCCAAGATCGACAACGTCGTTCACCACTCTGGCTCTGACACTGGCGTCCTCGCTCAAGCTTTCACCGGCAGGAAGGGTGAAGGTGAAGCCACATGGCTCGTTCGCGGGAGCACCGCCACCGGGGCTCGGTTCGTTCGCCACCACCACACCCACGGACCGATCATCAACAAAAACTTCTACCTCAGCATGCTGTTTCTTGTGTACATAGCGCGCCCAACCGCTGACACGTCGTGAATCACATGAAAGAAGCTTTCCCTGTGACTTGGTGATCCGGGTTGCCTCTATATAGTCTTCTGGTTCAGGATCGATAAAGGCCAGTGCCGTCTGGTGCTCCTCCTGCGAGGGAGAAATTCCGCAAAAGGACTCGAGAGTGGAAAGAAAGGCTTCAGGATAAGCACTGGCCTTTTCGTAGGAGACGAGCATGGCACGCGGAGACTTCTGCCTGACAAAGCGAAGCGTCTTTCTATATTGTGACAGCGCTCTGTCCATGCCCTCGGTAATTTCGGCCAACATGGAAATAGAATTCCGCTGCGCTATTGAAAGAATATCCTTGTAGATAAACACATACCTGGCATTCGGCAATAGAGCGTCGACTTCATCCAGATGGTCGATGATGGAAGGTCGCTTCCAGCCCCAGCGGGTGTAGCTGGTCTGGTACTCCTTCACAATCAAAGCGGTCTGAGCCATGTCCTGCTTTTCGAAAGCCTCGGAAAGTCTGACGTCTTCGTACACAGGGTGTGAGGCACGGTCGCCCATGAAGACGCCAAGCTTGGCCAACACGCCAGCGACCATCGAGGTCCCGCCTCGCGCGGTTCCAATGACGATGATAGGAGATGGTATCTTGTCATCCTGGTCCCCTATGACCACGACTCCCTTGTTGATCAAGGCATCATTCTTGGGCATGTCCCCTCCTGGGATACGTAGTTTCTCCGAATACGACGACCCATCAAGAAAGCCATCAACGACCTCCGATGGAGAAGTCTTCTCGGCTTCTTGTGAGGCAAGGGCTGTAGCTGGGGTCGTGTTCGATTATTTTTCCCCAGGCCTTCTGCATGTAATCTATCTCGGTGTTGAATCTGGCAACTTTTTCTGGGTTATCTTCTGCTCCACGACTGATGGATTCGTGGTGATACAATTCAGCGTATGGGGTCCAGATATTACGATACCCGGCATCGAGCACCTTCAGGCAGAAATCAACGTCATTGAAAGCGACCTTGAGGTCCTGTTCGTTCAGGCCTCCGACTTCCTCATACACCGACTTTCTCACGAGCAGACACGCCGCTGTCACGGCAGATACAGACTGGACCACCTTCAAACGGTTGAAATAACCGCCAGACGCTCGAGGAAAGTGCTTGTGAGAGTGCCCTGCAACTCCGCCAAGCCCCACGATGACGCCTGCGTGCTGAATGGTGTCATTCCCATAGTATAGTTTTGCGCCGACACAGCCGACATCCTCGCGACAGGCATGAGAAACCATCTCCCCGAGCCAGTCTCCATTGATCACTTCAACATCATTATTTACCAAACCAATGATGCTTCCCTTGGCATGCTCTGCACCAAAATTATTGATAGCTGAGTAGTTGAAGGGGTGGTCGTACCTGAGAACGCTTACCCTGGAATCTTGAGCCTGAATTTTCTCAAAAAATTCATGCGTCTCGGGCTCGACACTGCCATTATCAAGGAGAATAATCTCGTAATCTGTATAACTTGACTTCTCCAGGATACTGCGCACTGCCAGCTCTGTGACGTCCTTCTTGTCTCTCGTAGGAATCAACATGCTCACCAACGGTGCCGGCTCAGGAATAGGCCAACGCACACGATAGGTATTTCCCACAATCCCCTGCTCTACGATCGCACGCCCATCTGCTATTCCTTCAATATGGTCTTTCAGCGCCTTTACACCAGCAGAGGTCGTGTAATCCTTGCCCTCTTCAGCCAGTGCTGTCGAACCCTCGATAGCACGCCAGTGATAGAGAACTCTGGGAACGTGGGCGATTGCATCAGCGGTCAGGTGTGGTATGCAACGTAACACCAGATCATAGTCTTGCGATCCCTCTACCCCGACTCGAAACCCCCCAATTTTCTCGATCAACGAGCGTCGATATACGCCCAGATGAGAAACATAGTTTTGCGAATAGAGAAGGTCGATGTTCCAGTCTGGCTTGAAGTGAGGCTCGCAGCGCATGCCCTGAATATCGATCTTGTCTTCATCACTGTAGATCAACTGGGCATCGGGATTCTTTTCCAGCTCTTTTGCAATAAAGTACAACGCATCTTTGGCCAATTCATCATCGTGATCGAGCAATGCCAGATAGTCACCAGTGGCCATCGACAGGGCATCATTAGTTGTCTTGGAAATATGCCCATTATCCGGACGAAAATGTATTTTTACGCGTTTATCCTTGCTGGCATAGTGCCTGAGGACTTTTTCGACATGTGGTGATGGAGAGGCATCATCCACAAGGCAAAGCTCCCAGTGGGGATAAGACTGTGCGATGACCGAGTCGATGCAAGCTTTCAGAAGCGTTTCATCGGTATTGTAAACCGGCACCAGCACCGAAATTAACGCAGGACTCTCAAGGCCCTCAAGATAGCTGCGGATGGTTTCAGAGCTCGGCAGGCCATTGACTTCTACCTCATCTATCCATTTCTGGTAGGAGAGTTCGGCCTCGTTGACGATAAAGGTTTCCGCGTACTCTTCGAGAAGACGGGTCTCGCGTGCGGCGTCGTCCTCGGCATCCGCAAACTCGGCTTTCTTTGCCGTCCCGTCGCCTTCATTCGTTTCCGAAACAGACCTACCCACTCCCGCAAGAACCTCGGCCTTTTTCAAGTCCATGTACTCAGGAGCAGTCTCGACAAGACGCCCGGCAATCGCATCCCAGGCCTCTTCGGCATCGACATTGTCGATGCATAGTCGCTCCAGCCGGAAGCTTCCTTCCCGCTCCCATGGGTCAAAGCGTATGTTGACAATACTTCGCTCAAGCTGAATCACCCTTGTCGCCAGTTTCCCTGACTGGAAGGGTATGGGATAGGCGTGGGTTTCACTGAAGCCCTCTCCATGATCGATATATAGCTTGGCGACCTGGTGCTGATATTCGCCACTGAGAACGAATTCGATACGACACCAACCAGGCTCGATGACTCGACCTCGGCGATGACGAACGACGAAGGCCGGATCGGTACCGTGGGAACGCCAATGGAACTCCCCTTCCAGGCGGCGCTCGAGCTGCTGGGCAGCGGCAAGCGTAAATTCACAGCCTTCGCAGCACTTCAGATATCCATCCAGCCCCGACCAGGGGTGCGGGATCTGTGGCGTCTCGATCTTTTTCAGCACCGGATCCTCCAACCGGAACTCTCCAGGTCGAGTCATCGGGTCCAGCCGCAATGCCTGGGTTCCCATCGGCAAGTAAATGACCAGGCTCTGGTGGCCGCTCTTTTCCACATGACGGGCCCACACGATATCTGCCTGGAAACCATCGCCATAATCAATATAGAGACACTGATCCACTGCCTGAGTCGCCGAAAAGTCGTATTCGAGACTGAACCATCCACCTTGGCGAAGCACAGCGGGATTGATCGGGGTGAGCAGGAACTGTGGATCTCCACCGCGAGATACCCAGACCACCTTGTTATTGCGGGTCATCAGCTCCAGTTCATGGATCGGCAGCAAGTCCATGCGGGAGCATTTTTTGATGTACTTGTGATACAACCCACCGAGATCTCGCAGCGGTTTGGTCGCTCGCCAACTGAAGGAAGTCTGCATTCGCCTCAGGCGTGCCGACAACGCCAGTGTAGCCAAGTGTGGTGATTGCGAAGAGGGAGGGCCACTTCTTGGTTCATGTTCTACCACGTCTACTTCCTCAGGCAATTACTAGTAGCCAGGAGCCTCGACAAAAGACATCCCTCGAGCATCCTTATCGGAAACTCGTGGCTCAATGTTATCCAATGGCCAGTCGATTGACAGGATAGTATCTGCCCAGTGCACCGACATTTCGTCTGAAGGCGCGTAATAGTCAGTACACTTGTATACAAACTCGGCATCATCACTGGTAACGTAGAAACCATGTGCAAAACCAGGTGGTACCCAGAGCATCTGCCGGTTGTCTTCGTTCAAGAAAACGCCTACCCACTTACCATAGGTGGCACTGGACGTTCGCATATCAACGGCTACGTCGAATACCTCTCCCCTGACTACTCTCACCAGCTTTCCCTGGGGATGCTTCAGCTGATAATGCAGTCCCCTGAGTATCGATCGACTCGACCTACTATGGTTGTCCTGAACAAACTTGCGTTCACCACAGACTTCATCAAATGTTTCCTGGCGAAAGGTTTCCATAAAGAAACCTCTTTCGTCACCGAACACTTTTGGCGTAAATAGCACGACATCAGGAATAGCCAGCCTTTCAACTTTCATGCACGTCACCTCCACCATCAGGTAGCCTTGTCACTGACCAACAGCCTTCGCGGCCAGAAGCTGTAGCAGGTATTCCCCGTACCCTGTTTTGGAAAGGCTGTTTGCCTGTGAAAGCAGGAACTCGTCACTGATCCAGCCTTGAGTCCAGGCAATCTCTTCCAGACAGGCTATCTTCAGCCCCTGTCGATGTTCGACTGTCTGCACGTACTGCGCTGCCTCAAGTAAACTGTCATGAGTACCTGTATCCAACCAGGCAAAGCCTCTCCCCAAACGCTCTACGTGAAGTTCACCACGGTGTAGATATTCATTGTTGATCGAGGTTATCTCCAACTCTCCCCGATCCGATGGCTTGACGCTCCGCGCGATGTCCACCACGGAGTTGTCATAAAAGTACAAGCCCGTCACCGCATAGGATGACTTTGGTTTTTTGGGCTTTTCCTCAATAGAGACCGCACGCCCTTTCTCATCAAACTCGACAACACCAAAGCGTTCCGGATCTTTGACAAAATAGCCGAACACTGTGGCACCTCGAGCCTGGTCGGAGGCTCTCAGAAGTTGCTCGGAAAAGTGTTGTCCGTGGAAGATATTATCGCCAAGGACGAGACAGACAGGAGAATCACCAATAAACTTCTCGCCGATAATAAAAGCCTGGGCCAGTCCCTCTGGCTTTGGCTGCTCTGCGTAGGACAAGGAAACACCAAATTGGTCACCGGTACCGAGCAACTGACGGTAGACTGGTAGATCATCCGGTGTAGATATCACCAGTATTTCTCTTATTCCTGCCAACATTAGCACCGAGAGAGGATAGTAGATCATCGGCTTGTCGTAGACAGGAAGAAGCTGTTTTGAGACCCCATGGGTAATGGGGTGAAGTCTCGTACCGGAGCCTCCGGCAAGGATGATTCCCTTCCGATTCATGGCGGTAACCTCTAGTTTTCGGACAACGCCTTGCGGCGGCAGGCCTACCTTAGGTAGTCCTTCATGGTGAGAGACAACTGTCCCCTCCAGTCAGGGAGCGAGATGTCGAAGGCGTTCTCAAGACGAGAGACCGACAGCCGGGAGTTGGGTGGACGCTTTGCTGGTGTGGGATAGTCCTTCGTCGCCAGACGAGACAGCTGGTCGTCGCAGAGCATGAGAGGAAGGCCGTGCAGACGGGCGAGACGAAAAATCTCTCGGGCAAAGTCATACCAGGACACGAAGCCCCGTGGTGCCAGATGGTAGAGCCCGGTCAGTTCGGGACGAGAGCGGTAGACTTGCCACGCATGCAAGGTCACGTCAGCAATCAGGCGTGCGGGCGTAGGGGCCCCCACCTGATCGTCGACAATTGCCAGGGACGCCCGCTCCCGCCCCAGACGCAGCATGGTCTTCATGAAGTTGTTGCCCCTGGCGCTATAGACCCAACTTGTCCGGAAGATTTGTGCCGCGCATCTGCTCTCAAGCACCGCCTCGTCGCCTGCAAGCTTGGACTGGCCGTAGCAAGATAAGGGGTCGGTTGGACTATCTTCCGTCCAGGGCCGAATGCCATCGCCTGGATAGACGTAGTCGCTGGAATAGTGCGTCAACAGTGCCCCGTGATCGGCACAATAGCGTGCGAGACAGCCAGGCAGCTCTGCATTGAGTCGAAAGGCAGTCGCTGTATCGGTCTCTGCCTGGTCCACCGCGGTGTAGGCAGCAGCATTGATCACCCACTGGGGGCGATAGTGGTCCAGACAGCGTTTCACCGCATCAAGGTCGGTCAGATCCAGGGTCCTGCGGTCAGGCGCATGAAGATCCAGATGAATGGCTAGCGCCTTGTGAAGCTCATGACCCACCTGGCCCGAGGCACCAAGCAAGAGCCCACTCATGACAACACCCCCAGGCGCTCGGCCCGGTAGCTACCATCCTGCACCGCCTTCCACCACGACTCGTTGGCCAGATACCAGGACACTGTCTTGCGAAGGCCAGACTCGAAAGTCTCTCGTGGCTCCCAGGCCAATGTGTGCTGAATGTAGGATGCATCGATGGCATAGCGCCGGTCGTGACCAGGCCTGTCGGTGACGTAGGTGATCAGATCACGATATTCGCCCTTGTCCGGAGCCATTTCCGTCAACAGGTCACAGATGGTGTGTACCACTTCGAGGTTTGTTTTCTCGTTATGGCCACCAATGTTGTAGGTCTCTCCAACCTTTCCCTCGCTGGCAACCAGCACAAGGGCGCGCGCATGGTCCTCGACATAGAGCCAGTCTCGTACCTGTCCACCATCACCGTAGACAGGAAGAGCCTCTCCATGCAGCGCATTGAGGATCATCAGAGGAATCAGTTTTTCAGGAAAGTGAAACGGACCATAGTTGTTTGAACAATTGGTCACCAGGCAAGGCAAGCCATAGGTGCGCGTCCACGCCCGCACCAGGTGATCCGATCCCGCCTTGCTGGCCGAGTAGGGCGAACTAGGCGCGTAGGGAGTCTGTTCGGTGAACAGGCTGCCATCATTCTCGAGGTCTCCGTAGACTTCGTCGGTGGAGATGTGGTGAAACCGAAAGCCATCGGCCTTGTCGCTGTCCTGTTGCCTGATTCCTTCCCAGTACCCGCGTACCGCCTCGAGCAATACCAGAGTGCCCACCACATTGGTCTGAATAAAGGCGCGAGGCCCGTCGATGGAGCGATCAACGTGGCTTTCTGCGGCCAGATGCATCACCACATCGGGGCGGTACTTGTCCAGAATTCTGCTCATTGCCGCGCCATCACAGATGTCCGCTCTCTCGAAGATATAGCGAGGATCGGAGGCGACAGACGCTACGGATGCCAGATTGCCGGCATAGGTCAGCTTGTCCACATTGACGACACGATGAGGGGTGTGGGTAATCAACTCCCTCACCACGGCCGAGCCGATAAAACCGGCACCACCGGTCACGAGAAACGTCTTGATCATGAAAGAACCCCGAGAGGACTGGAAATTCTGCCCGCCCCGCCAGGGAGGACGCTAGAAATGGCATACGGGCGGGAAGGAAGAGAGGATGACAGGAAGCGTGAGCCCTGAGCTCTTCAACATGAAGGGCTTCATTGTGGCAGCCGTCCGACGACAGCTATCGGTAGTTGCATCAGGAAGAGCGTCAGTCTCTGTGATCCTGAACGATCAGCCACAGCATGCTGGCGATGAAGGCAAGGAACAGAGTGACGATCACAAAGATGGTCAGGTTGTAGAGGCGCTCTGGACGCGTGGCGTACTCGGGCAGTAGAGGGCTCTGCAAAATACTGATCTGCTTAAGCTTGCGAGCAGCCTCGATGCGCGTGCCCTCCAATGCACCGAGAGCGCTGGCATAGGTCTCCTGGGCAAAGCGAGCCCGCAGTTCAAGGCGCTGATACTCGGAGGACAGACGGTTGAGGGAGTCTCCTGTGGCCTTTGCCAGTCGCTCACGCTCCTGATCGATCTGACGACGCAACGCAGTGATTTCGCTCTCGACTCTCACCATGTCCGATGAACGCTGGCTGGAAAAGCTGGCCAAGGCGCTACGCCGGGCTTCCAGTCTTGCCAGCTCACCTTCCAGACTGGCCACCACCTGGTTGAGGCTGTCCACGGTCGAGGTAGGAGACACCAGACCATGCTCGTTCTGATAGTCCAGGAGATCCGTGCGTGTCTGATCCAACCGATCGGACAGGCGCTCTACCTGAAGCTCGAGGAACCGTACCTGATCCTGAGCCAGGCGCTGCCCCATGGCATTCATGTGCGCTTCACCTTCCGCCAGCAAAAGCGAGGTCAGTTGCTGGGCAAACTCGGGAGAGAAGCCCTGGACCTCCAGCTTCAGGACCCCTGCGTAGTCATCGAGCGTTACCTCTACGCGACTCAGGTAATACTCGTGAAGGTCTTCGATGGGAGCCTCGGCGTCCCACAGACGAGCAGGAAAGTCACCGTTCTCACTGTAATGAGACCTCAGGTCGAGCCGTTCATCAGCCTTCTTGAGCATATCCACAGAAAGCAGGTACTCCCGCAAAAGCAACATATCGCTATCGACGCTGGCACCGGAAAGCAGGCTCGAGAAGTCGAAGGTTGGGGCAGCGATCTGTGGGCTTTCCAGTACCACGACGGCCTCGGATACGTACCGATCCTCGGCCCAGACTAGCCAGTAGAAGGACATGGCCAATATCGACAGGCAGGCAAATGCCCAATGGGGCTGCCGAGCAATCCATCGCAACATTATCTTGGCTTCCTTGCTGGAGCGACGTCGCGGGGCATCCGGACGCCTCTGAATGCGAGCACCACCGTCGGGATCTAGTCCTCAGTGAGCGACGCCTTGCCATCGCCTGGTGGCTACCGTTCTTTCTTCTCGGACCCCTTCCCCGAATCCTTCCCCGAACCCTTCCCCGAATCGTCCTTGCTGCTCGCGGGTGCGGCCCGCTTTTTCGTCTGTACCGCGCGACGAACCTCATGCAAGCGCTGCTTCGCCAGATGAAGGCGAGCGATGAGCTCCTGACGGACCCTGGGGTCGACCAGTTCGTCTGCGTTCTCACGCCCCATCTCCAGAGCATCGAGGCGCTTCTGGATACGCTCCAGCTGCTGTCTGCGCTTGCCCAGCAATGCCTTGAGCGTATCCAGGGACATTGTGTCGATGCCCGGTGTCGGCGCAGGTGACGGATACCGGGGTGCTTGCGGCTCGCCATCGTGGCGCGGCCCATTGCCGGGGCCGCCGGTGGCCTTGGCCTTGCTGTCACTGTCCTGGTGATAGCTGCGAATGGCGTCTCTGATATCGTCAAACCAGAACGCCTCGCCATGCTTCAGATAGATGCCTGCCTGGCACAGTTCGCGCAGTATGCCTTCGCTGTGGGAGACCATGACCAGGCTTGCGCGATTGACCCTGTCCTTGAAGGCACGGGTCGCCTTGGCCTTGAATACCCGATCGCCCACCGAGGTCGCCTCGTCAGACAGATAGACATCGAAATCAAACGCCAGCGACAGACCAAAATTGAGTCGCGCACGCATCCCGGAGGAGTAAGTACGAATCGGGTCATCGAAGGCCGGCCCGAGCTCTGCAAATTCCTGCACCTTGTCGATGATGGCTCCGACGTCACGACCACCACCATGGACACGGGCAACAAACTTGACGTTCTGACGGCCACTCAAGGCCCCCTGAAAACCTCCGGCCAGTCCCATCGGCCAGGAGACCCGAGCATCGCGCCGGATAGAGCCCCTTTCAGCCGTATCCATGCCGGCAATCAATCGCAGCAGGGTCGACTTTCCCGCGCCATTTCTCCCCAACACTCCAACGCTTACGCCGTGGGGGATGGTCAGGTTGATATCCTTCAACACCCAGTCCCTGACCTTGTGATGGTGATAGCGCTTGTAGAGGTGTTCTATCTGGATCATTGCGCCATCAGCCGATGTCGAAACCGAAGGTGTAGCATCAATCCTAGTGACAGCAGTGCCAGCGTCACCATCCAGTAATAGGGGGCACTGGTACCAGGGACCTGCCAATACCCTTCAAAAAAACCGCCACGTAGTCGCTCCAGACCATGAACAATCGGGTTGAGCAACAGGTACTCACGCATCCAGTGGGGCATGTGATGGATCGGGAAAATGACACCGGATAGGATCAACAATGGCATGATCATCATCCGTAGCACGATCGCCACCTCGGCGATGAGGGTGGCAAGCACGGAGACAATTAGCCCAAGCGCCAGGCCCAGCAGCCAGAGCGAGAGCCACCACGCCAGTGCCAACAGGGCGTCGTCAGGTGCCAGCGCCTCGACCTTGAGCAACATGCCGCCGAAGATGAACAAGAGAAATATCAGTGATCGCAGAAGCCCCTCCAGGGCGTTGCGCACCAACACCGGGTCCACGGGCCTGACCTGCCGATAGGCGAACAGCGCCTGGTTGGCCTTGATGGCTCCCAGCCCTCTAATCATCCCTTCGCGAACCAGAAAAAATCCCATGAGTCCGACCACCATCCACGGGATGAAAGGGGCTCCCACGATAAGGGCGTCTCCGCGGATGAGACTGCGGATGGCCACCATGATCAGTGTGAAGAACACAGGTTCCGCGACCATCCAGAACCAGCCCAGGCGATCCGACATGGTGCGCGCAATGGCCTCTCGCAGGAACATGGCGTACCAGACGCTACGCGTCACCACCCAGGGGTGGCGTTGCACGGAGTTGCCAATCATCGACATGCTGCCCCCCTCTAGAGATCGATCGCCACCTTGGTGGCCACGGCAATCTGATAAAGGATCTGGGTCAGGCTGGTTGCCAACTGAAGATTCTTGGTGGGGACAGCCGGCATCACCAGAATCTCGTCTCCTGCACGCAGGGTGATATCGTCGGCACTCCGCACCGCGCCGTTCTGGCGAACCACCAATATGTTGTCCTCATCGCCACGCTGGGTAAGACCACCTGCGGCATCAAGATAGTGGTCGAGACCAGAACCCGGCTGATAGACCACCGCCTGTGGCACGACCACCTCTCCGCTGATGAGCACCGAATCCATCGCCTCCGGCAACGTAATGACGTCACCGTCCTGCAACCGAATGTCGGCAACCCCTTGATCACTGGCGACCACCAGTCGACCGCTGGGTTCTAGCTGTCGCGCCCGCGCCACAAACATCTGAATCAGCTCGGCCTCGCGAATCCTGATTCTGGCCTCCTCATCGGTGGATGACGATGTTCCCAGATAGGTCGTCTCCAGGCGGCGGAGACTATCCTCGAGCGCCTCTTTCTGCTGCCGTGCTACGCTTTCTCGGCGAATCGACACATTGTGGCTGGCCGACATGTCGGACAGGATGGCGACGGCGTCCAGCAACTCTCCGAGCCGGGCATCTCGCGGCAGGGCAAACCTCGACGGGCCCAGAAAACTCCCCTCGAGAGCAACCACGATGGTGCCTTCCTGATGATCTGCATTGAAGATCACCTCATCACCAGGCTGGACCTGGCGCGCGAGAAATTCGTCGAGCGTCAGGTAGGTGGCAACCGGGCCTGTTGCACGCTCTCCGCGCAGCAATACGTGAGACACACCACTCTTCAGGCGGGCCAGGCTTACCAGATCGCTGCCACTCAACTGGCCAGACTGTAGTTCGTATCGGTAGGCGCGTTCCACATCACCGGTCACCGCGATGGAGGGGCCTCGTTCACCCACCACGATAGTATCGCCGTCGCGCAACTGAGGCCGAGCGATCCTGCCATCCAGCAAAAAGTCGTAGAGATCGAAGCTGGCCAGGCGTTGCCCCTGACGCGTCAGGCTGATGCTGCGATAGCTGCCAAGGGCGTTGTCGATCCCCCCGGCCTGATCGAGAAAGTACAGAATCGAATCCGAGGGGGTGCCCGCGTAACGTCCAGGGCTGTGCACATAGCCGGTGACATAGACACCGACGGGCTGAACGCCTTGCAGGTTGGTGTACACCTGCACGTTCTCGGGATAGATGCTCTGGATCGCTTCTCGAACCCGAGCATCCAACTGGCCATGACTCATTCCCTGCACGGCGAGGGGGCCGATCGACGGGAGAAAGATATTGCCCTGGGCATCCACGGGCACCACTCGATCGAATTCCACCGCCCCCCATGCTCTCAGGGTGACCTGATCGCCAGGTTTGATGCGATAGTCACGGTTGAGCCCATCTGCCATGGTGCCTCGAAACCCACCGGTAAAGAGGTTGGCGCCAAAGGGAGGAAGCAGTTCCACATCGATCGGTGACGGTATCGAGGGCGGACCATAGCGATCGTTGTTCCAGTTGGCGCGAGGCGAGTCATTGATCGTCCCCTCATCCGTCTGCTCCCGAGCCTTAGGCAAGATATCGTCCGGCAGGGCAATACCCTGCGCAGCGACCGAGTTCGCCATCGACCCGCTCAGCATCAGCAACAACACCGGCAACGACAGCCTTCTTGCCAGACGCAGCACCGCCCTGCCGAGCCGTTCGTCCATGATTGTCATCACCAGGTCTCCGCTCCGTTGTACAGCGCCGTTACCAGGCGACTGGTAAACCAGGCGCCTTCTCCCGACTTGCAGGCGACGGCCGCCAGTCGATCCCCGTTGCTCCGGCGAGTCACTGTCAAGTGACGACATATGCGCCTGCTGGCGGAGAAGTAGGGGGAGTCAGCCACCACCTCCACATTCGCTCCCCAGGGGCTACTCGATAGTGTGGTGGCACTCCCGGCGGGGGTTTGGGCAAGAAACTGCGACAAGTCACCGGAGGCAGGGATGCCGGAAGGCTCGCTCATGATCCCCTGGGCACTGTTCGGCTGGGTAAGCGGCCGCTGAACACAGCCAGTGATCAGCACCGTAGCAAGAAGAAGCGTGACCGTGGCACCCCGGCGAAAGACGCTTTTCCTCGAAAGACCCGAGGCCCTTTCAGGCGCCCTTCCATCGGCTGAAATCGACCTTAAAAACGTGCAATATCGAAGCATAATCATAGCGAAATTCCCGACGCCGCCATACGATAAACGACGAATAACTGTTACAGATGTTTTAGCAATTTCGCAATAATATCTTGCTCGCTCATTATCTCGGTATTGACGGAAACCTCTGGCTTAACAGGCGCCTCATAAGGACTATTGATGCCAGTGAAATCCAGAATTTTGCCTTCCCTCGCCTTCTGATACAGTCCCTTAGGGTCTCTCTCTTCACAGACATCCAGAGGCGTATCGACAAACACCTCGACAAAGTCATCGCTAAGAAACAGCGCCCTGGCCGCCTCTCTATCTGCTCGAAACGGCGAAATAAATGCGGTAATAACGATCACCCCAGCCTCTGCGAAAAGCCGAGCAACCTCACCGACTCGCCGAATATTCTCCGCCCTGTCCTGCTCCCCCATGCCAAGGTCCTTGCATAGCCCATGCCGGACATTGTCGCCATCCAGCAGCATGGTGTGATACCCGCGTCGATTGAGCTCCACCTCCAGAGCATTGGCGAGGGTCGACTTGCCGGAGCCCGATAAGCCGGTAAACCAGACGCAGCAGCCACGGTGGCCATTGATCCTCTCTCGCATGGTCTGGGTTACTGTGGTGCGGTTCCACACCACGCTGGCCTTGCTGTCGTGTTTGCGGAATTCGTAGGGCAGCTCCGCATCCGACGGACTGTGGATCATCCCGGCACCGACGGTAAGATTGGTCAATCGATCGATCAGGATGAAGCAGCCCGTGCCAGGGTGCGTACGATAGTCGTCGACAGGTATCGCAGTGGTGAGCTCGACACGGCAACGCGCGATAGCATTGAGATCCAGCTGCTCCCCGTGCCGTTGCTCCAGGGTGTTGACGTCCACCAGGTAGTCGATGGCGACAACCTTTCCCGCAAGGTCCCGAGTGGCCAGCTTGATGTCATACAATTTTCCGGGTTCCAACGGGGACTCGTGCATCCACACAATATCGGCCTCGAATTCCGACCGAAGCGGCACCTGATCATCGACCCCGACGATCCAGTCTCCGCGCGATGCATCGATCTCGTCGCACAAGGTGATGGTCACCGCTTGTCCGGGAAACGCCGCATCGAGATCACCATCCATGGTAACGATGCGCTTCACCTGACTGGTAGTACCGCTCGGCAACACCTTGACCGCCAGTCCGGGAGTCAAGACACCGGAGCTGAGGGTGCCCGCGTATCCCCGGAAATCCAGATTGGGCCGGTTGACGAACTGAACCGGCAAGCGCACATCTCGCAGATTCTGGTCGTGCCTGATCTCGACCTCTTCCAGCAGCGTGAGCAGGCTGGGACCGTCGTACCAAGGCATCTCGCTGCTGGGCTCGACCACGTTATCGCCTTTCAGCGCAGACAGCGGGACAAAATGTATATCCCGGGCCTCGAGTCGATCCATGACGTGCCGATACTCGTCGACGATCTGCAGATAACGATCTTCGTCATACGCCACGAGATCCATCTTGTTGACCGCTACCACAAGGTGCTCTATGCCCAGCAGGTCGCAGATGAAGCTATGACGACGCGTCTGGGTCTGCACACCGTGTCGAGCATCAATCAGGATGATCGCAAGACTGGCCGTGGAAGCGCCGGTCGCCATGTTGCGGGTGTACTGCTCATGCCCCGGCGTGTCGGCAATGATGAACTTGCGTCTCTCGGTGGAGAAGAATCGATAGGCCACATCGATGGTGATTCCCTGCTCACGCTCTGATTGCAGGCCATCCACCAGCAGCGCGAGATCCACCTCGTCACCGGTGGTGCCGCTGGTGCGAGACGCCTGGGTGATGGCGGCCAGCTGATCCTCGTAGATCATCTTGGAATCATGCAGCAGGCGCCCGATCAGAGTGGACTTGCCATCATCGACACTGCCACAGGTAATAAAGCGCAGCAGGTCCTTGTTCTCGTGTTCCTTCAGGTAGCGTTCGATGTCGCTGGCGATCAGCTCGGATTGATGGGACATGACGAATTCCTGGTAGAGGCGCAAGCCACAGCACCCGGACAAGGATGCCGAGGAGACTAGGGCTGAACCGGAGTGCAATCTGGAGATTGGAAGAGCGGAGCGTGGAGGAATGCGGCGAGCCACGTAGTCGCGGTCTTTGCCGTCTGGTGGAACGATGGGTGTCGCCACCTTCAGGGGAACACCCCCCTCCGGCAATTCGCGAGTTCAGTACAAGACGGCAGGAGAACAGCTGTTCCGGCTAGTCTAGAAATAACCCTCGCGCTTCTTCTTTTCCATCGACCCCGCCTGATCATGATCGATGGCTCGACCGCTGCGCTCGCTGGTCCGCGTCAGCAGCATTTCCTGGATGATTTCGGGGAGAGTCGCGGCTCGAGATTCCACCGCACCGGTCAGGGGATAACAGCCGAGGGTACGGAATCTTACCCAGCGCTCCTGGGGCGTCTCGCCCTTCCGCAGCGGTAGTCGGTCGTCGTCGACCATGATCGTCATGCCATCCCGCTCCACCACTGGCCGCGGTGCGGCGTAGTACAACGGCACAATGGGGATTCCCTCGAGATAGATGTATTGCCAGATATCCAGTTCCGTCCAGTTGGAGAGAGGAAAGACGCGAATCGACTCCCCCTTGTTCACCTTGGCGTTATACAGGCTCCACAACTCGGGACGCTGGCTCTTCGGCTCCCACCGATGATGCCTGTCACGGAAGGAGAAGATGCGCTCCTTGGCACGACTCGCCTCCTCATCCCTGCGGGCACCCCCAAAGGCTGCATCGAATCCGTGGTGGTCAAGTGCCTGCTTGAGAGCGGCGGTCTTCATCACGTCGGTATACTTGGCGCTACCGTGATCAAAGGGATTGATATCGGCCGCGACACCCTCCTGATTGATATGCTCGATCAGCTCCATGCCGGACTGCTTCGCCATGAGATCGCGAAAGGCGATCATCTCGCGGAACTTCCAGGTGGTGTTCACGTGCATCAACGGAAAGGGGGGCGTGCCGGGAAAGAATGCCTTGCGCGCCAGATGCAGCATTACCGATGAATCTTTGCCGATCGAGTACATCATGACCGGAGAACGGAACTCGGCTGCGACTTCTCTGATGATATGGATCGATTCGGCCTCCAGCTGTCGGAGGTGTGTCTGGCGATCGGGTAGTAGTTCCATGACGGATCGAAGTCCTCGGAAAGGGAAACACTCGCCGGCTGAATGCGTGGACTCGGCCGACTCGACCCGCGTGGCGTAGCCGCAGCCGTTGGCCCGATTCGCCCACAGTAGCACCAAGGCTCCAGGCACCGGAGAGTGGGCGCGGCATGTGATCCGCGAGTTGGTGCAGGAGAGGGGCACTGGACCTGATGGCGATGAAGCACGCTACCGCCCCGGGATGTCACGGACGCCTTCCCATGCCCTGCTTCAACGAATTTTGCCCTCGACCGTGGTAGCAAACAGACGAGTAACATTGATAACGGTTCATTAACACTTGATCACAATCATCGATACTAATGTTTTTGTACTTCTCCATCCAGACACGGGCGAGGTTATTGGCGGGCAATAAACGGTTACTGCATAGAGAGTAATCCGCCTCCCTTTAACTATGCTGCAATACAAAAAAACATCTAAAAGGCCATAATCCACACACGCCAAAAAAATCAGCAAAAAACCAAAAAAATCAAAGGCATAATAAAAAAAACAAGGACCAGAAAAAGCATGCTCATTGCAATAATGTCGTTACGGCACACTTAAAAGCTTCGTACCTAGTTCTTCGGTACAATAATTAAAGCAAGTATTGGATAATTTAGGTTAGGCGTGAGTCACGACCGGCATAGAACTTTAATAATTAACTGCGACGGTATTGTTTTTCATTAAAACTTCACCATCTTGGCGAAGAACATTTCTTGATCGTCAGAAGTGCCAGCATCCAACAAATGTAATCTTCTAACGCCCCGCCTCGGCGCCAAGGCCATGAGGGGGCACCCGGAGGGCCGCTTTTATGAGGGAGTCGCCATTGAGCAGGGCAACTAACTGTGCCGAACTTTAGCTCCCAGGCCGCTCCAGGCGCGCGCTTCCTCCAGTCTGATCCTTCTCAAGGAGGCCCTCCTGGCCCCCAATCGACGTTCCGCCGTCACCGGGCACGTGGTGACGGGCGCCCTGCAGGGCGCGGAGGAACACAAGAATCAGGAGGCAGAGAGGGACAGAGGGAGGGACAGAGGGACAGAGGGACAGAGGGACAGAGGGACAGAGGGACAGAGGGACAGAGAAAGGTAGAGGCAGAGAAAGGTAGAAAGTAGATAGCGTGGGGCCGGTCATGGGAGAGACCACCACGGGACACCGCGCCCCCGGCATCTCTCGTCGAGAGGAGGCCGGGACGCAGAGTGCCTGCTGGCCTGGGGTAACAAGCATGGCGGGGCAACCACTCAGGCTCTGCGCCGCCAGGGGGCAGAGCCTGGGCTTGAACGGGAAGGTTGAAGTGGAGGGTTGAAGCGGGGGCCTGAAAGACCCGGCCCCCGGCCCACTAACAGGGCATCAAGCGGGGGTTGGCGCGGCAACCCGCTCGGGGTGACTGGCCGGCGCTGAGGCAGAGCTGGCAGCCTCACTCAGGGTAAATCCTGCCACCATCCGCCCCAGTCGGTCGGCCTGTTCCAGCAGGTGCTCGGTGGCAGCAGAAGACTCTTCGACCAGACTCGCGTTCTGCTGCGACATGCGGTCCAGCTCCGCCACCGCGATATTGACCTGTGCGATACCTTCGCTCTGCTCTTCCGCCGCCACGCTGATCTCGTCCAGGCTCAACGTGACGCGCCCGACCTGTTGAACGATCTCGCCCATGGTCTCGCCCGCCCGGCGCACCAGCTCGGTACCGCTGGCCACGCGCTCGCCGGAGGTCTCGATCAAGCTACGAATTTCACGGGAAGCCTCGGCGGATCGGGTGGCCAGTTGGCGTACCTCACTAGCCACCACGGCGAAGCCACGGCCATGCTCCCCGGCCCGGGCCGCCTCCACCGAAGCATTGAGCGCCAGCAGGTTGGTCTGGAAGGCGATACCATCCATCACCTTGACGATGGCGCCGATCTGCACAGAGGACTCGGTGATCGACTCCATGGTGTCCACCACCTGGTCCACCACCTCACCGCCTCGCTCGGCGACGTCGGTGGCCTCCCCCGACTGCCGCCTGGCATCGCGCGAGGCCGCCGCCGTATGCGCCACGGTGCTGGTGATCTCCTCGATCGATGCCGAGGTCTGCTGCAGGCTCGATGCGGTCGTTTCGCTGCGCCGCGACAGGTCCTGCCCTCCCAGTGCGATCTCGCCGGCGGCAACCCGCACCGACTCGCTGCTGTCCCGGATGGTGATCATCACCGCCTCCATGCGCGACACGAAGCGATTGAACGCACTCGCGATCTGGGCCACCTCATCCTTGCCGTCCTCCGGCAGGCGGCGGGTCAGGTCTCCGTTGCCACTGGCGACGTCGGCCATGGCATCCCGCGCAATCGACAGTCGCTTGAGCGCGAGGGTCAACAGCACGCTCAGCAGCAGCAGTGCCACCAGGCCGACGATCACCAGAGTCCAGAGCGCTGCCTGTGTCACCTGCTGAAGGCTGGCACCGGCCTCCCGGCTGTCCAGGGCAATCACCAGTCGCCAGTCGGTACCGCTGATGGGCGTGGCGAGAAGCTCGCGCTGCCGTCCGCCGATGTCTACGGTGACAGGGCGTGCCTGGTCACCCAGCTGCGTCAGGAAATCCGGCGTCAGGCGCGCAGACAGCTCGGTCGCCGGCGCCAGGCTCAGCGTGGCATCAGGATGCGCCACCAGGGCTCCCTCACCATCGACGAGGAAGGCAAAACTGCTCGGCGTCGGCGCGATGTCGGCCACCACATCGATCACACCGTCGATGGTGATATCGCCACCCGCCACCGCCTCGAGCCTGCCCTCATTAAAGAAGGGCGTGGCGAAGGTCACCACCAGCCCCCCCGTGTTGGCATCCTTGTAGGGAGGGGTCACCACGGTCGCTTCAGCCTCAACGGCCTGCTGATACCAGGGGCGCTGACGCGGATCATAGTCTGCGGGGGCATCCCAGCCGTCGGAGAAGATCGCATCTCCGCTCGCGGCCTCGGCCAGATAGGTGGTGAGAAAGCCGCCACCGGCCTGCAACTGCAGCAGCGCCGCCAGGGGATCGGCATCGGACACTGCCGGCGCCAGTGCCTCGAGCTGGCGTGCGTGGCTCGACACCCACTCATCGATGGCCACCCGATTGCCTTCGGCGACCGAGGCCAGCTGCTGCGCATCCTGGCGCTCCTGATGGTGATGCAGAATGCTGAGGTTGACCGCTCCATTGATGGCCAGGGCCACCACTATGACGGCCACGGTGGTCAGCAGGAGCCGAAATCTCAAGGAATGAATCATGTCGCTCTCTGTCAAGGGTTACGCCTTGCGGCTGCAAGGTCGACACAAGCGACTATCGGCCATCGAGAATGCCTCTTTAGCCCAAGTTTGACGATTACCCACTTTCGCCTCCCGAATGGCTCCCGAATGGCTCCCGAATGGCTCCCGAATGGCTCCCGAATGGCTCCCGAACGGCTCCCGAGCGACTCATCGACGATAGGGAAACGGGCCGCGCCCGTCAGGCGCTGACACCCTGCGTCAATCGTCTGGCCTGCCGACGCTCGCGCCAGGCCTGCAGCCCCCGCCACCACGAGCGTTGCGTTCTTACCGTCATCTCGCCGATGCTGGTGTCGTCGTCTTCGTCGGACAGCTGCATGTGCGCGCTGGATTGCCCCAGCGCCAGGGCGGTGCCGGTCAGACGTTCGGCTTCCTCCCGTGAGCGCTCGACCATCTGGGCGTTGCGCTGGGTAACAGCATCGATCTCGGCCATCGCCCGATGAATCTGATCGAGGCCCTGATGCTGTTCTCCGGCGGCCTGCTCCAGTTCTGCGATTCGGCCCCCCAACTGCCCGACTGCCGCCGCTATCCCCTGGATCGACAGATCGGCGGCGCGGGACTGCCTCGCGCCATCGGCCACGCTCTTGCTGGAAGCACCGGTCAGGCTGCGAATCTCGCCGGCCGCTTCGGCGCTGCGCGCCGCCAGGCCGCGCACCTCCGCCGCCACCACCGCGAAGCCTCTGCCGTGCTCGCCAGCACGGGCAGCCTCCACCGAGGCATTGAGGGCCAGCAGGTTGGTCTGAAAGGCAATATCATCGATCAACTTGACCATCGCCTGCACCTGGTCGGCATGGCGCTGGATCTCGTCCATGGCCGCCGCCACCGCGGCAACGCCCTCACTGCCCTTGCTGGCACGCTTGCCCACATCGCCCGCCAGGCGGTTGGCGTCCCCCAGATGCTGCACCGTCTGGGCCACCGTCGCCGTCAATTGCTCGAGGCTGGCGACCGTCTGCTCCAGGGCCGACGCCTGGCGCTGGGTGCGGGTGGCCAGTTCGCGACCATCATCGAGCATGCGTTCGGCATTGTGACGCAGGTCATCGCTGGTCTCGCGAATCCCGCGAATGTTCTTCACCAACGCCCGTCGCAGTGACTCCACGCCCCGATACAGCTGGCCCACTTCGCTGCTGCCCATATCGGGCAGGCGACGCTCGAGTCGGCCCTGGGCCATCGCCTCGAAGTGTTCCAGCAGCTGCTTCAACGGGAGCAGCAGGTAGCGTCGAACCGTCAGAGCCATTGCCATGGCCAGCACCAGAGCCAGGGTGAGCGCCGCCGCCAGGGCGAGGTTCATGCTGTCTGCCAGATGCCTGAAGCCGGCAGCCAGTCCCTCTTCCTGCTCCAGCGCCAGGGTGGAAAAGGCCTCCACGCTATCGACAAAGGCCTGGCTCATGCTGGTCAGTCGAGCCTGGCCCGAATCATAGGCGCCAAGATCTCCCTCCTTGAGCAACATCAGCTGCAGTTCCAGGCCGGTGGATACCAGCGAGCGGAAGTGGCGCTCGAGCGTCGCCTTGTTGTCTGCCTGGACCTCGCCGACATCGATCGCCATGAAGGCCTCGAAGGCCTCCCTGGCCTCGCTCAGCAGCGTCTCGGCAGAAGCGATCACCGGACCCGGTCGATCGAAAGACGGCACCCGCGTCAGCCTGGCCGCCCGATCCATCTCGACGCGTGAACGAAAGACCCTGGTCTGGGCAAGATTAAGCAGACGGAACTGACCGACGTGCTCGTCGCGCATTACATCGAAAGCCTCTCGTCCTTGCTGGTTGGCGTAAAGGCCCAGCCCACCCAGTCCGACCATCAATATCAGAAAGAGAGACAACGCCAGCAGCCCGCTGGCACGTATGGAGAGCGTTCGAAAAGACGTCATGGAGCGAATATCCCTGGTTGCCCCGCTTCTCGGGCGAGCGGGTGCCGAAGGAATATCAGCAAAACATTACATAAAGATGTCGGCAGCCGATGGGGGGATCTCCGAGGCGGTAGCCGAGGGGGTAGCCGAGCGCGGCACCTACACCTGCATGTTCATCACATCCCTGTAGGCCGATACCAGGCGATTGCGCACCTGCTGGCCCATCTGAAAGGCCACGCTGGCCTTCTGCATGTCGACCATGACGTCGTTGAGTTCGACCCCCGGCACCCCGGCCTGGAAGGCCTTGGCCTGCGAATCGGCGGTGGCCTTGAGCTCGTTGATGCGCTGGATCGACGACTTCAAGGCGTCGGCGAAGCCGGCGTCGGCCTGGGCCGCCTCGGTGTTGCCCCCCAGTGTCGGGGACGACACCTGGCTGGCCTCGCGGGCCATGGTGGTCATCTGGGCAAGGGCCGATTGCATCGCGGGAGTCGACATGACGGGTCCTGTGTCTCGTTGGCCGGTGACGGAGGCGCATCGCCTCCACGACAGCAAGCCTAACAAGAGCGAGCGCACCGTCATCGAAGCAAATGGCCGTCAAAACATGGGCTATTTCGATCATTGGCTGGCCACAGCCCCGGGATAATGGGCATCAACACAGAACCGGGCACCGCCCGCGGCCACCCGACCCACGGACCACCGGTCATGCCAATGAACAGCCCCCATTTGCCGTCCCCCGACGGGAGTCGTCCATGAGCTCAGCGGCCTCCGCCTCAAGCTCCGGCCCCCTGTCCGGGCTAACGTCCCGCTTACGCGGCAAACCCCTGATTCCCTTGATGATCGGGGGCGCCGCCGCGATTGCTCTGATCATCGCCCTGGTGATGTGGGCCTCGCGCCCACAGTACCGAGTCCTGTTCAGCAATCTCAGCGAAGCCGACGGCGGCGCCATCATCACCGAACTCGATAGCCGCGGGGTGCCTTATCGCTTTTCCGCCGGCGGCCACGCCTTGATGGTGCCGGACGACCAGCTGCACACCCTCCGCCTGCAGCTTGCCGAACAGGGCCTGCCCCACGGCGGCAACGTCGGCCTCGAACTGATGCAGGATCAGGCCTTCGGTATCAGTCAGTTCGCCGAGCAGATCAACTACCAGCGCGGCCTGGAAGGCGAGCTGGCCAGATCCATCGCCTCGTTGGGCCCGGTGGCCAACGCCCGTGTCCATCTGGCCCTGGCCAAGGACTCGGTGTTCGTACGCGAGCGTCAGCCGGCCAAGGCTTCGGTGGTGCTGACACTCGAGCCTGGCCGACGTGTCGGCGAGGGTCAGGTGGCCGCCATGGTCCACCTGGTCTCTTCCAGCGTGCCCGACCTGGCCGGTGAAGACGTCACCGTGATCGACCAGAACGGGCGCCTGCTGTCATCGGCCGACGCGGGTGGGCTGGGGCTGGACGGCTCGCAGCTGGATTACGTCGCCGAAATCGAGCGTTCCTACCAGCGGCGTATCGAGGACATCCTGGCGCCGCTGGTCGGCCATGCCAACGTGCGTGCCCAGGTCACCGCCCAGATCGACTTCTCCCAGCGTGAAGAAACCCAGGAGCGCTACACCCCGAACCAGCCGCCCGCACAGGCCGCAGTCCGCAGCCGCCAGACCAGCCTGGACATCAATGGCCAGGGTGACCTGGCCAGCGGCATTCCCGGTGCCCTGAGCAACACCGCGCCAGGTACCGCCGCGTCACCCATCGACAACGGTGATGCCGCGCAGCAGGACAACGACGAGGCCGCCGCCGATACCGCCGAACAGGAAGAGGCGTCACCGCAACGCCTGCGGCGCGATGACGTCACCAACTACGAGCTGGATCGACAGGTATCACATGTGCAGTACCAGAAGGGAGGCATCGAACGCCTGTCCGCCGCGGTGGTGGTGAACTACCAGGACGGCGTCGATGAGCAAGGCGAAGCCACTCTCACCCCCCTGTCAGCGGAACAACTCGCCGAGATCGAGGCACTGGTGCGCCAGGCCATGGGCTTCTCGGAAAGCCGCGGCGACGCCCTGTCGGTGGTCAACAGCGCTTTCGCCCAGGCACCCGAGGTCGCAGCCCCCACCTGGTGGCAGGACCCGATGGTCCATCAACTGGCCAAGGAACTCGGTCGCTATCTGCTGATCATCCTGGCCGTCGCTCTGCTCTATCTGCTCGTGCTGCGTCCGCTGATCCGTCGTTATACCGAGGCTCCGGTGGCCCCGGCCCCCATGCCCAGCGCCTTCTCGGCACGGGTCGGCGACGACGAGAGCGACGACGAAGAGGCGTCCGAGGGTGACAGCGAGACGACCGACGGTGAGGACGCCACCTACGGCCGCGACAACCGCCGCCGGCGCAAGGCCAGCGCCTACGAACAGAACCTCAACGACCTGCGCGAGCTGGCCCAGGAAGATCCCCGCATGGTCGCCATGATCGTACGCAGCTGGATGAACGCCAATGACTAACATCGAAGCCTCGAGCGGCATCCGCCGCAGCGCCGTACTGCTGCTGGCCCTGGACGAGGACAGCGCGGCGGAAGTGTTCAAGTTTCTCAATGCCAAGGAAATCCAGCAGCTATCGAGGGAGATGACCCAGCTCGGGCAGATCTCCCACGAAGAGATGCGTCGCGTGCTGCACGACTTCCACACCGAGACCGAGGAGTTCATCGGTCTCAACATGAACTCCAGCGAGCACATCCGCTCGGTGCTGACCAAGGCGCTCGGCACCGAACGGGCCTCCAGCCTGATCGAGGACGTCCTCGAAACTGCCGGCACCAGCAGCGGCATCGACGCCCTCAACCTGATGGAGCCGTCCATGGTGGCGGAGCTGATCCGTGACGAGCATCCACAGATCATCGCCACCGTGCTTGTGCACCTCGAGCGCCACCAGGCGGCCGACGTGCTCGAGCTGTTCGACGACAAGCAGCGCAACGATGTGGTGCTGCGCATCGCCACCTTCAGCGGCGTCCAGCCGGCGGCACTGCAGGAACTCACCGAAGTGCTCACCAGCATGCTCGACGGCCAGAACCTCAAACGCAGCAAGATGGGTGGTGTACGTACCGCGGCGGAGATCCTCAACCTGATGAACACCACCCAGGAAGAGGCCGCCATCGACACCGTGCGCGCCCACAGCGAGGACCTGGCTCAGAAGATCATCGACGAGATGTTCCTGTTCGAGAACATCGGCGACCTGGACGACCGCAGCATCCAGCTGTTGCTCAAGGAGATCGAGACCAACAGCCTGGTCATCGCGCTCAAGGGAGCCCCGGAAACGCTCAAGGCCAAGTTCCTGGTCAACATGTCCCAGCGCGCCGCCGACCTGCTGCAGGAAGACATGGACGCCAGAGGGCCCATTCGTATCTCCCAGGTGGAGACCGAGCAGAAGGCCATCCTGCAGGTGGTGCGTCGCCTGGCCGACAACGGCGAAATCGTGCTCAGCGGAGGCGACGAAGCCTATGTCTAGGACACCTCGATTCAGTGAACCTGGCACGCCGGCGAGGAGGGTCTCGGCATGAGCCAATGGCGCCGCTGGAACATGGGCGAGCTGCCCGAGGAAGGCGACGACGGCACCACCGAGGCCGCAGCGACCCCGCGCCCGCCCACTCGCCAGGAACTCGATGACGAACGCCGCCGGGCCCGCGAGACGGGCCACCGCGAGGGCCATGCCCAGGGCCACCAGAAGGGCTACGACGAGGGCTACCAGAAAGGACTGGCCCAGGGCCTCGAGCAGGGCCTGGCCGAGGGCCGCGCCCGCGCCGAGCAGGAGATCGCCGACGCCCTGAACAGACGCTGTGAAGAGGCCCTGGCACCGCTTGGCCGACTCGTCGACGAGTTCCGCACGGCACTGTCCGAGCTGGACGATGCGGTGGCCGAGGATCTGACCGATCTGGCCCTGGCCACCGGCCGGCAGCTGGCGGATGACGCCCTCAAGGCCCGGCCACGCCAGGTGGTGGAGCTGGTCCAACGGCTTTTGCACACCGATCCGCCACTGGTGGGACGCCAGCGCCTGTGGCTGCACCCGCTCGATCTGCGCCTGGTGGAGCGCCACCTGGGCGAGCAGCTCGAGGCCGCCGGCTGGACCCTGCGCGCCGACGAGCGTCTGCACCGTGGAGGCTGCCGGGTCAGCGGCGAACAGGGCGATATCGACGCCACCTGGGAGCGTCGCTGGCAGGCGGTGAATCGCCAGGTGCGCAGAAGGGCCCCGCGCCACACCCCCGAACCAGAGGATCATGGCGTCGCCCACGAGGACGATGCGCCATGAACGGCCCCCAGATCCACCAGCAGCGCTGGCAGCGCGCCCTCAAGGCCGTCGCCCATCGCGTCGAGCCCCTGCCCATGACCAGGGCCACAGGCCGCGTCGTGCGCGCGACCGGCATGGTCATCGAAGCCGTCGGCCTGCAGGTGGCACTGGGTGACAGCTGTCGCATCGAGCTTCCCGGCACGGCAGATCACACCGCTGCCGGCTCAGCGCACGACTACGCCGAGGCCGAGGTCGTCGGCTTCGCCGGCGATCGCCTGTTTCTGATGCCGCTTGGCGAGATCAGTGGACTGATGCCCGGCGCCCGGGTGCTGCCCCTGGGCGACGGTAGCGTCAATGCCTCGCGGCGTTTTCCGCTGGGCGAGAGCCTGCTGGGCAGGGTCGTTGACGGCACCGGGGCTCCGCTGGACGGTCTCGGTGAGCTGGATGACGCCCCCCGGGCGCCATTGGCCACACCGCCGCTCAACCCCCTGTCTCGTGCTCCCATCGAGGAACAGATCGACGTCGGCATCCGCGCCATCAACGCCCTGCTCAGCGTCGGCCGCGGCCAGCGCATGGGCCTGTTCGCCGGCTCCGGCGTCGGCAAGTCGGTGCTGCTCGGCATGATGGCGCGCTACACCCGAGCCGACGTCATCGTGGTCGGACTGATCGGCGAACGTGGCCGCGAGGTCCAGGACTTCATCGACAACATCCTCGGGCCCGAGGGCCGGCGCCGTGCCGTGGTAGTGGCGGCACCCGCCGACACCTCGCCACTGCAACGACTCAAGGGCGCCGCCTACGCCACCCGCCTGGCCGAAGGCTTTCGCGACGACGGCAAGAACGTGCTGCTGATCATGGACTCGCTGACCCGCTACGCCATGGCCCAGCGCGAGATCGCCCTGGCCATCGGCGAACCTCCGGCGACCAAGGGCTATCCGCCCTCGGTGTTCGCCAAACTGCCGGGGCTGGTGGAGCGCGCCGGCAACGCCGAGCCCGGTGGGGGATCGATTACCGCCTTCTATACCGTGCTGACCGAAGGCGACGACCAGCAGGACCCCATCGCTGACTCCGCCCGCGCCATCCTCGATGGCCACGTGGTGCTGTCGCGCAGCCTGGCGGAATCCGGCCACTACCCCGCCATCGACATCGAAGCCTCGATCAGCCGGGCCATGAACGCCATCGTCGACGACGGCCAGCGCCGCCAGGCCCAGGGCTTCAAGGCCATGTTCTCGCGCTACCAGCGCAACCGTGACCTGATCAGCGTGGGCGCCTACCAGCCCGGCCACGACCCTCGCCTGGACGAAGCCGTGCGCCGCTATCCGGATCTGGAAGCCTTTCTGCAACAGCGAATCGACGAATGCGCCACCCTCGAGGCCTCGCGTCAGGCGCTCTCGTCCACCCTGGGAGGAACCCCATGAGAACCCCTCTGGACACCTTGACAGAGCTGGCCCGGGACGCCCGCGACCAGGCGATGCAGCACCTTGCCAGCGCCCGCCGAGACGAGCGTCAGGTCGCCGATCAGCTGTCGTCGCTGGAACACTACCGACAGGAATACGCCGAGCGTCTGCACCAGAACATGCGCAGTGGCATCGATCCGGCCACCCTGCACAATACCCAGCGCTTCCTGCTGTCGCTTGACGATGCCCTGGCCACCGCACGACGAGCGCTCCAGCAACAGCGCCAGAAGGTCAGCGACAGCCAGCGCGAGTGGCAACACGAACAGCAGCGCCTCAGCGCCTACGACACCCTGGCCGAACGCCGTGCCCAGGAAGGCCTGCGCCAGCAGGCCCGCCAGGAACAGCGCTCCAGCGACGACCTGATCAACAGCCGACTGCAGCGCGGCAGCGCCATGCCCGGCGGCTACTGACCTCAAAGGAACTCACCATGGACCTCACCCTGTTGGGCCTGGCAGGCCCCGTTTCTTCCCAGGCCAGTGGCAGCAAGGGCGCCGCCGCGCCGATCGGTGGCGACTTCGCCCAGCGCCTGGCCGCACTCGGCGGCCAGGCGGCCCCCCTCGACAATACCGGGCGCCCCGCCAATGGCCAGGCCAGCGACACGGCGCTCAGTGATCAGGACCATAGCGAGCCCCAGGACTGGACACTGGCACTGCTGGCCGTTGCCTCATCGGCCCCGGGCCCCCACGGGCAGCCCGCTGCTGACGCAGGCCAGCTGGCGTCATCAGGACTCGGCGCACCAGGCTTGAACGGCGCACCGCGGGACGCTACAGGCGCAGCGCTTGCCGGGCAGCTCCCCGGCGGGGCGCATGCACTGCTGACACAAGGCGGCGCCGCAAGTCAGCAGGCACTACCGCTGGACGTCGCAGCCCAGGCCACACCGGCGCTCGCGACGTCTCCGCCATCAGGGCCGTCGGCGCAGGCTCAGCTTTCGCCCCAGGCCCAGGTCCAGGTCCAGGTCCAGGTCCAGGTCCAGGTCCAGAATCAGGCCCCAGCACTGCAGAGCGCCGCCCTCGACGCCACCGCCGCCACGGAAAATGCGCCCGCCCAGTCACGCCTGGCACAGGACGCGCTCCCGGCGCTGCATCGACTCCCCAGGGCCGAGCATCCGGTGGATCGCGCTCCCTCGGCGGCGCAGCAGGCAGCCATGGCCGCCGGCAGCAATGCGCAGGGTAATTTACAAGGCAATTTACAAGGACAGGCACCCGCTGCCCCGGCGGGCCTCGCGCCCGGCGCCCTGGCTCCAGACACGGCCGGCTGGATGGCCCAGGGCACAGGGTCAGGCGCTGCGGAACTGCGTCCCGGCGAGATCCTTGCTGGCGCTGCCCGGGGCGAGGCCGACGCTTCGCTGGATGCCGTGCTCTCGCCCACCGCCTCACAGGCACGGGGCGCGTCGCCCTTTGGCTCCTCCCTGGCCGCCGCCATGCCCCCGGGTACCAATGCCTCACTGTCATTCAACCAGGCCGCCTGGCCGCAGCAGCTCGGCCAGACCCTGGCAAGGCTGTCCAGCCAGGGCGGTGCGGGCGAACAGCAGGTCGAGTTGCGCCTGCACCCCGCCGAACTCGGCTCGCTGGGGGTGACCCTCAAGCTGGGCGAGCACGGTGCCCAGGCCCAGTTCTTCTCGGCCCACTCCCAGGTGCGCCAGGCCCTTGAGCAGGCCATTCCCCAGCTTCGCGAAGCCCTGGCCGAACAGGGCATCCAGCTCGGTGACGCCTCGGTGAGCGACCAGGGCGCACAGTTTGGCGGCCAGCAACCCTCGGACTCTCGCGGCCAGCCATCGCTGGCAGCCTCCGGCCAGGGCAAGGGCGAGTCGATGGAGCCGGCCACCACGGCAAGCTCTGCCCCTGACCAGCGCCACGAGTCAGACGATGGCCGCGTGGACATCTACGCCTGACGCATAGGGCTGGACACGCGCCTGGCCTGCGCCTGACCCACGCCCTTCCAGGCACCCCCTGCCGCTACACAGCGTGAGCGGCGGGGCTCTCCCTCACAAATACCCAAGATAGGCACGAACTCGGTGCCTGTTCTCGCCATCGATCGCCGATGCCTGACGGCATACTAAAGATGTGGCACGCCCGCACGCTAGTACATTACCGCCCCTCGAGGGGCCACAGGCTCAGGACTTCAGGACATGGCGAAATCTCGACGGCTCATCTGGTGTCTGGTGATCCTGGTCATCCTCGCATCCTTCGGTGCCGCGGCCGGGTTCTACCTGCTGTACCAGGAAAAGGCGCACGCAGAATCAGCAGACACCTTCGGCGAGCATATGGCTCAGGCCAGCACCGGCGCGGTTGAAGATACGGCGCCCATCTACCTGAAACTGGAGCCCTTCACCGTCAACCTGGCCGAAGACAACGCCGGACCGCGCCTGTTGTACGCCGGCCTGACCCTCAAGCTCAGCGATGACGCTAGCCTCGAGACGCTGGAACAGCACCGTCCCCAGGTGCGTAACCAGCTGTTGTTGCTGCTGTCGGACCGCGAGGCCGAGACACTGGTCAGCGCATCGGGCAAGAAGGCCCTGGCCGAGGATATCGTCGCCACCCTGGAAGACGTGCTCGGCCCCGAGCGTCCGCGCATCCATATCGATGATGTGCTTTTCACCGAGTTCATCGTCCAATAGGTCGCCCCCATGTCTCAAGACGATCTCCTGTCCCAGGAAGAAATCGACGCACTGCTCAAGGGCGTCAGCGGCGACGACGATGCCGAGGGCGAAGACAATGCAGCTCGAGGGCGCTTGCGCCCCTTCGATCCGGCCAATCAGCAGCGCATCATCCGCGAGCGTCTGCAGGCCCTGGACATCATCAACGAGCGCTTCGCCCGTCACTTCCGCACCGGCATGTTCAACCTGCTGCGGCGCAGCGCCGACATCAGCGTCGACGCCGTGCGCTACCTCAGCTACAGCGAGTTCTCGCGCAACGTGCCGGTGCCCACCAACATCAACATCATCGCCATGAAACCGCTCAAGGGCTCGGCCCTGATCGTGTTTCCCCCGAGCCTGGTGTTCATGGTGGTGGACAACCTGTTCGGCGGTGACGGCCGCTTCGTCACCAAGTCCGAAGGGCGCGAGTTCACCAATACCGAACAGCGCATCATCCAGCGCGTGCTGAACATGGCCATCGATGGCTACAGCGAGGCCTGGAAGTCCGTCTACCCGCTGGACATCAGCTACCTGCGCTCGGAGATGCAGTCCAAGTTCGCCAACATCACCAACTCGCCCAACGAGATCGTGGTCAGTACCAGCTTTCATCTGGAGGTCGGCAACCTCTCGTCCAGCTTCCAGATCTGCATGCCCTACAGCATGATCGAACCGCTCAAGGACCTGCTGACCAACCCGTTGAGCGAGAACAGTCGCGACAAGGACGGCGCCTTTCACCGGCGTATGGCCGGCGAGCTGCGTCATCCAGAGGTAGAGCTGGTGGCCAACTTCGCCACCATCGACTCGCGCATCGCCGAGGTGATGGCGCTGAAGGTCGGTGACATCCTGCCGCTCGAACTGCCCGATACCGTCACCGCCCAGGTCGACGAGGTGCCGGTGATGGAATGCGAATACGGCAGCCAGCGCGACCAGCGCGCCCTCCGAGTCCTGCGGATGTTCGACCACGCCGCCGGTCACCAGCCCAGCAACGCCTTCGTCAAAGGCTCTCGGCCTCCTTCCAAGGAATCGCACCATGACTGACCCCAATAAACCCGACTCCCCTGTCGGCGACGACGACTGGGCCGCCGCCATGTCCGAACAAAAGGACGATGCCACCAGCGATGGCGCTGGCGAGGACGACCCCTGGGCCGATGCCATGGCCGAACAGCAGGCCGCCGAGGAGAACCCGGGCGAGCAGGCCCCAGAAGATACCCCTGCCGCAGCGCGCGCCGCAGGAGACAGCGTGTTCCGCCCGCTCGGTGAAAGCACCTCCTCCAGCGCTGCCCGCGAGCTCGACATGATCATGGATATCCCGGTCAAGCTGACCGTGGAGCTTGGTCGCACCCGCCTGACCATCAAGCAGTTGCTGGAACTGGCCCAGGGCTCGGTGGTGGAACTGGAGGGGCTGGCCGGTGAGCCGATGGACATCCTGATCAACGGCTACCTGATCGCCCAGGGTGAAGTCGTGGTGGTCGAAGACCGCTACGGCATCCGTATCACCGAGATCATCACCCCCTCAGAGCGGGTGCAGAAGCTCAACCGATGAACGAGACCACCTCCAGCGCCGCCGTCGACGGACTGGCCCAGGGAGGCGACAGCCTGCTGGGACTGGCCATGCTGGGCAAGACCGCCGCCGCCCTGGCACTGATCATCGCCATTCTGCTGGGCCTTTCCGCCTGGCTGAAGCGGCGGGGCGGCGGCTTTCACGGCCAGCAGTCCCGACTCAAGGTGGTCGGCTCCACCGCCGTCGGTCAGCGCGAGCGCGTGGTGGTGGTTCAGGTCCAGGATCGCTGGCTGGTGCTCGGCGTCGGCGGCGGTCAGGTCAATCGGCTGGACAGCCTGCCCGCCCCGACCGACGAGGCGACGCCCGCCCAGCCGGACGCGCCGCAGGGTGACAGCTTTGGCGAGCGCCTGGGCCAGGCTCTCAAGGCCAACCTTGGTCGGCGAGAGCGGTGATGCGACAGTTGATACTTCTTCAGCGCAGCCTCTACTCCCGTCCCTGGACGCCACTTGTGGCCAGCCTCGGACTGGCCCTGGTTGTCTGTCTGCTGGCTGCCGGCCCGGCCCAGGCCCAGCAGATCCCGGGCCTGATCAGTGAACCCATGGCCGACGGCGGGCAGAAATGGTCGCTGTCGCTGCAGACCCTGCTGCTGCTCAGCGCCATGGCCTTTCTGCCCACGGCGCTGCTGATGATGACCAGCTTTACCCGCATCATCATCGTGCTGAGCCTGCTGCGTACCGCCATGGGCACCGCCTCGACGCCGCCCAACCAGGTGCTGCTGGGCCTCGCGCTGTTTCTGACCGCCTTCATCATGTCTCCGGTGCTCAGCGACGTTTACCAGGACGCCTGGCTGCCGCTGTCCACCGACGCCATCGATTTTGGCCAGTTCATCGAGCTCGCCCAGCAGCCCTTTCGCGAGTTCATGCTGGGCCAGACCCGAGAGCCGGACCTCGCCATGTTTGCCCGCCTGTCCGAGGTCGGCCCCCTGGCCGGTCCCGAGGACGTGCCGTTGCAGGTGCTGGTACCGGCCTTCGTCACCAGCGAACTGAAGACCGCCTTCCAGATCGGCTTCACCATCTTCATCCCCTTTCTGATCATCGACCTGGTGGTCGCCAGCGTGCTGATGTCACTGGGCATGATGATGGTCCCGCCGGTGACCATTTCGATGCCGTTCAAGCTGATGCTGTTCGTGCTGGTGGACGGCTGGCAGCTGATCATCGGCTCGATGGCGGAAAGCTTCTATTTATAGGCCCCCGACGACAGGGCCCCGGCGAAGGCCTACGGGCCCAGACAAGGCGGCGCCAGCAAGGAGACTCGTCATGCATCCCGAAACCGTCATGAGTTTGGCCTACCAGGGCATGCGCGTGACCCTGCTGCTGGGGGCGCCGCTGCTGCTTACCGCGCTGTTCACCGGCCTGCTGGTCAGCCTGTTCCAGGCCGCTACCCAGATCAACGAGATGACGCTGTCGTTCATTCCCAAGATCCTGGCCGTGTTTGCCGTGCTGGTGCTGGCCGGTCCCTGGCTGCTGCAGCTGATCATCACCTTCACCCGGGAGCTGTTTACCAGTATCCCGGCGCTGGTGTCCTGAGCCGGGCCGCCTGCGCTGAAGCCACCGGCCCTATCCCCGAGGCGCCCGCGTCCTGATGGTCGAGATCACCTTCACCCAGCTGCATGCCTGGCTCAGCCTGTTCCTGTGGCCGTTCATGCGCATCACCGCGCTGATGCTGAGCGCCCCCCTGTGGGGCCACAGCGCGGTGCCTACCCAGGCCAAGATCGGGCTGGCCGGTGCCATCAGCGTGGTCATCTCGCCGATGCTGCCACCGCTGCCCGATGTCCCGGTGGCCTCCTGGGCGGGCTTCGGCCTGGTGGTCGAACAGCTGATCATCGGCGTGGCCATGGGCCTGTGCGTGCGGATCATCCTGGTGGTGGTACAGGCCACCGGTGAGTTTATCGGGCTGCAGATGGGCCTGGCCTTCGCCACCTTCTTCGACCCTTCCAGCGGCACCAACATGGTCGTGATCTCGCGTTTTCTGTACATGATCACGCTACTGATGTTCCTGGCGGTGAATGGCCACCTGATCGTGCTGGAACTGTTGATCACCAGCTTCGAGACCCTGCCCATCGGCATCCAGCGCTTCAACCCTGAAGCCTTCATCCTGCTGGCCCGCTACGGCGGCACCATCTTTGCCACCGGCCTGCTGCTGGCGCTGCCGCTGGTCGCCCCGCTGCTGACCATCAACCTGGCACTCGGCATCCTCAATCGCGCAGCACCCCAGCTGACCGTATTCAATATCGGCTTCCCCACCTCTCTCAGCGTCGGCCTGGCACTACTGATGGTTCTGATGACCGACCTCGGTCGCTTTCTGCAGCGCCACTTCCACCAGGGTCTGGATTTCCTGCAGTCGCTGCTCGACACCCTGGCGCCCCTGGCAAGCTGACGGTGCCGGAAGCGATTGGAAGCGACGGGAAGCGACGGGAAGCGACCTGCAGCCAGGCGCGATATCAGACTCGCGAACGACCCCGATCAAGCCGTGACTCACCGGGCTGCAGGCAGCGGCACACCCGAGACCAGGGCGGCTAGCGCCACGCTGATACGATGGACCCCCGATCATCGGCGAGATGCAGGCACGCATGGGCGCTTCACCACACACGGACGAGCAGGACAGGCAGCCCACCGCCCTGACGGCGAATGCTCCGACAGACAACCAGGCCTCGACAGACAACCAGACCCCGACAGACAACCAGGCCCTGACAGCGACCGATGCGCTGGCCCAGCTACCGATACTCGCCCCTTGCCTGCCGGAATTTTCCCGCATACGGCCCTGGCGTCAGCGCCACCGTTGCCGCCCCGCCGCGGTGCTCGGCTGGGGCAACCGGGGGACCACCCGTCGCGCCAGGCGCCTGGCGACGGACAAGGGCCTGCCCTTCGTCGCCCTGGAAGACGGTTTCCTGCGCTCCTGGGGGCCCGCCGATGAAGGCTTCGCCAGCCTCTCCCTGGTGGTGGATCATAGCGGCATCCACTACGACGCCTCCCGGCCCTCCGATCTCGAGACCCTGATCAACCACGCCGACATCGACGCCACCGAAGAGGCACGGGCCAACGCCTTGATGGCGCGCCTGCGGCTCGCCCGACTGTCCAAGTACAACCACGCCCCTGACATTCGACTGGAAGATTCGTCCCGCTCCCGGGTACTGGTGGTGGACCAGACCCGGGACGACGCTTCCATTGTTGGCGGCGGGGCCTCGGAGGCCACCTTTGTTCGTATGCTTGAACAGGCCCTGGAAAGCCATCCCGAGGCCGAAATCCTGATCAAGATCCATCCAGAGGTGATCGCCGGGCGACGCCAGGGCCACCTGCTGGGGGCCGCCGGCCGTCCCCGCTGCCGCCTGATCACCGACGACATCAATCCCTGGGCCCTGTTCGACGTGGTCGATGCGGTCCATGTGGTCACCAGTCAACTCGGCTTCGAGGCGCTGCTGGCGGGCCTGCCGGTCACCTGTCACGGCCAGCCGTTCTATGCCGGCTGGGGCCTCACCCAGGACCGACAACGCTGTGCGCGGCGTCAGCGACCGGCATCCCTGGCCCGGGTATTCGCCGCCGCCTACCTGCGCTACACACGCTACGCCAACCCCTATACCGGCGAGCCAGCGACGCTGGACGACACCCTGGACCTGCTGGAGGATCAGCGCCGTCAGATACAGCGCGGTGCCGGGCACTGGCGATGCTACGGTCTGTCGCGATGGAAGCGCGGCTTCGTGACGGACTTCCTCGGCCCCCTGTCGCAGGTCGAACAGCTGCCACTGAGCTCGCTGAAATCGACCGATTCATCGTCTGAAACGGCATCCGACCCAGCACCCACGCCAGTGAATCATCTGGTGTGGGGCAGCCAATATCCCCGAAGAGACGATGTCCATCGCATGGAAGACGGTTTCCTGCGCTCGGTGGGCCTCGGCATCGATCTCACTCGGCCGCTGTCGCTGGTCATCGACGGGGCCGGCATCCACTACGACCCCACCCGTCCCAGCGAGCTCGAGGAACTGATCGAGAATGGCGAGTTCAACCCGCGGGACCACCTGCGCGCACGCAGGCTGATCTCGCGGCTGGTACAACGGGGTCTGTCCAAGTACAACGACGGCCACGACGCCTCGCCCAAGCCCGGTTTGCCGGCGCTGCCCAGCGATCGTCCCCGGCTGCTGGTGATCGGCCAGGTGGAAAGTGACGCTTCGGTACGTCACGGTGCCTGCGAGATCCGCACCAATCGCGCCCTGCTTGCAGAGGTGCGCCGCCGCCACCCCAACGCCTTCCTGCTCTATCGTCCCCATCCGGACGTGGTCGCCGGCGTACGCCAGGGCGAGCAGGTTCCCGCCGAGGCCTACGATGTGCTGGCAGCAGAGGGCAACATCACTGCCCTGATCGATCAGGTCGACGAGGTTCACACCCTGACCTCCCTGGCGGGCTTCGAGGCGCTACTCCGCAATCGCCCGGTGATTACCTATGGCCTGCCTTTCTACGCCGGCTGGGGACTGACCCGGGATAAGGCAGCGACGCCCCCTCGGCGATGTCGGCGCGCCACCCTGGAAGTACTGGTCGCAGCGGCACTGATCCACTACCCCGGGTACGTGGACCCCGCTACCCGCCAGCCGATCAACGTCGAGACCGCGATCACCTTGCTCGAACGCCAACGCCAGCAAGGGCCAAGGCTGAGGCTGTGGCAACGCCTCTACCGACACGTCCGGCGCTATCTGTACGGGCGCTATTGAGACGGCGCGCCAGTCCTTGCCCCTTGCCCCTTGCCCCTTTTCCACCACAGGAGAACACGACAGATGACGGCCCCCCAGCGCCTGATCCTGATTACCGGTGCCACCGGCGCCATCGGCGGCGCCCTGGCGCGCCACTACGCCAGGCCAGGGCATCATCTGGTGCTTCATGGGCGTCGCCAGGACACGCTGGCAGAGATAGGGCAGCGCTGTCGCGACCAAGGCGCCGAGGTCAGCCTGGCGAGCGGCCCCCTGGAAGACAACGACGCCCGACAGGCCTGGCTTGGGGGGCTGTCACGGACACCGGATATCGTGATCATGTGCGCCGGCATCAACACCGGCGTGGTCGATCGTCGCGACGGCGAATCGCTTCAGGCGGGACGTCAGCTGATGGAGATCAATCTACGCGTGCCGATGGAAATGGCGCGCCAGCTTGCCCCTGCCATGCAGCGTCGAGGCCGTGGCCAGCTGGTCTTCATCAGCTCGCTGGCCGCCTGGCACGGGCTGCCGGTCACCCCCAGCTACAGCGCCAGCAAGGCTGGCATCAAGGCCTACGCCGAGGCTCTGCGCGGAGGGCTCGCCAGCGATGGCGTCGGCGTCACCCTGGTGATGCCAGGCTACGTGGATTCGGCCATGGCCCGGGCGATGCCCGGCCCCAAGCCGTTCACCTGGTCGCCCGAAAGGGCGGCCCGGCGCATTGCCACGGCCATCGATGCCAATCGTCCCAGGGTCAGCTTCCCGCTGCCACTGTGCCTCGCCACCCAGGGACTGACCCTGTTGCCGCCGAGGCTGGCACAGGCCTTGATGCGATGGTTCGGCTACGGCGTGCCCTGATGTCGTCTGCGCAAGACACCAGGGAAGCAGTGGCCACATAGGCCCCTGCTGCTGACGCCCGAATTTCATCAATCACGTCGGTTTTGACACCAAAACTTGCCGATAGAACGCCAACTTTCCCTCGCACAGGCATTATCTGCACAGGATTTCGCACGCCACGCCCCTTGATGCTTAACAATGGCCGTCACTCATGCCAACTCCTGAAGTCGACGTCATCGACCGCTGATCTGCACGATCGCCCCGCCAGCGTCAGACGCTACGCCAGACATCCTGGCAGGAAGCCGGCTTCGCCCATCAAGGATGATCCCATGCACAAGCCACAGTTCTCCCCGCACCGCAGGACTCCCTGCCATGCCGCCTCGATGCTGTGTGCCTGGCGATCCCTTCCCCTCGCCCTGATCCTTGGCAGCGCCTCGTCGAGTGCCCTTGCACTTGACGTCGACCTCGCGCCACTCGACCAGAACCCCACCACCTTCGTCGGCACCCTGGAAGATCGCCCCCTGACCCTGGAGTTGCTCGGTCAGCAGGCGGTGACAGGAGGAAGCCGCGTGTTCGTGAGCATCAATGACAGACCCGTCACCCTGAGGCTACCTGCGGGCATCACCCTGGCAGAGGTCGATGGTCAGACCCCGGTGGTGCTCAGCGACGGCGAAGGCAAGGTGCTGCTCGCCGGGCGCCTCGATGCGCTCGGCCGTGATCGCACCCTCGCCCTGGCCGATGCACTGGGCCTGCTGGAACTCGACCAGACCCTGTACGGCGCCCAGAAACAGGCTATGGCCCAGAACTTCCGGCCGGTCACCCAGCGCATCGACGCCACCATGGCGCCACTCGGCGACGGTCCCTATCAGCGTCCACCGGGGATAAGTGTCTGGAGCACCGCCGAGATCGGTGATCTCGACGGCGATACCCGAAGTTCGGACTACTCCGGCGATGGCAAGGTCGCCCTGCTGGGCATCGACTACCGCTACCGCAACCTGCTGGTCGGCGTGGCCGCCGGCAAGAGCGAGATGTACCTGGATGGAAGAAGTGGCGGGAACACCGACCTGGGCGGCGAGATGATCGCGCCCTACGCCGCCATCGCCCTGCTGAACGACCGCCTGGTACTCGACGCCACCTTGCTGTTTCAGGACCTGGACGGCAGCGCACGACGCGACTATCTGGTCGAGGGCATCGATCTCGACGGCGAACGCTGGGGAGCGCGCGGCGCCGCCACCTACCACCTGCCGAGCTATCAGCTGACGAGCCAGCACCGGATCGACTCAAGCCTGACCCTGGGCGGGACCTATCTGGATGACGATGTGGATGGCGACTACCTGCAGGCGGAAACCGACTACGGCGAAGAAACCGGCGAAGTCTTTGCCGGCGTTCGACTGGGTGCCGACGTCTTCACCGGCCGCCTGTTCGGTGGCCTGCTCTACCACTACGACGTGTCCAGCGACGTGGACGACGACGCCGACTTTCTCGAAGGGAGCGATGACGATCGTACCGTGCTGGAGCTCGGTGCCACCCAGCGACTAGGCCGCGGCGTGGACGTTACCCTCGCGGGCCAGACGACACTGGGCAGCAGCGCTACCGAATACGACGTGATCAGCGCCTCGCTGTCCTACGACTTCTAGGCCTTCCAGGACCGCCTGGCGCACAAGGCGTAGGCCCGAGTATTCAGACTAGTCCAGAGCAGGGGCGGACTCGCGCTGGGCCAGTCGCGCCAGCAGCAGCAGCGAGGCCGAATAGTAGTCGTCGCCGGGGGCCAGGCCCGCAGGCATCGCCCGGCGGTCGCGACCGGCCAGCACGCGAATCGCCAGCACCCCGCGGGAGGCGGCGTACTCCGCTCGGGCCTCGCTGTAGACGTCGATCCAGGCCGGCGGTGGCTGGCGAGCGGGATCGTTCCACAAGGCCAGGATCGGCGAGACACCCGGACGATCGAGCTGGTCTGCCCAGGCCAGGTAGAGCGGGATACGCACCGCATCAAAGCCGAAGCGGGGCGGCCAGCCCGGCGCCGGAGTCAGGCTGCCGTCGGCGTCAAGCCGCAGCCAGTCGGTGGGCAATCGATAGCGACCGAAGCGGCCTTGCTCGAGCAAGCTCAAGCCGTCTTCCACCAGCGTTTCCCAGCCCGCATCCGGCTCCGCCTGCGCAAACTCGAGCAACGCCGGCATCACCCAGTAGGACAGGTTGAGGTCGACGTAATCCTCGCCACGAAACCCCTGCACCCCCGGCAGCAGCACCCGGTAGCCGCCGCGCTGCACCACCAGATACTCGGCGATGGCCTCGCGGATCATGGCGGCCGCCTGGGCGTAGCGGGGTTCCTGCCAACGACTGGCGGCGCGCTGCAGCGCCCAGGCGATCAGGATGTCGCCATCACTGGCATTGTTGGGGTCCGCCACCGGTGGCACGTTGGTGGGGTCGTAGCGCCAGGAAAACAGCGCCACATCGGTCCGCGCCAGATGCAGTCGGGTCCACTGCCACAGCCGATCGAAGGCCTCGCGATCGCCCTGGGCCTCCGCCAGCAGCATGCCGAAGCCCTGCCCCTCCGAGTGGCTAACGTCGCCGTTGCCGCTGTCGAGAATGCGACCGTCGGCGCTCATGAAGCGGCTCTTGTAACGCTCCCAGCTCTCGTCGGCCGGCGCCGCGAGGGCAAAGGTCAAGGAGGCCACGGCGACCAGCAACATCGCCGTCAATCGGCGCCAACACAGGCCGGCATCAGTGGCCGGCAACTTCTTCCCTTGCATAGACGAACTCCAGAGGTTTTCCCGCCTCTGCCGTCACCACCCGAAGGGGCACCGTGCTATCGCCCCCCTGGCGTTCCAGCCATACACCATAGGCCCCGGCCAGTAGCGCACTGGCGGCACGGGCGCCGCGGGCTCGCTCGGCCTCGCTGTGACCGGCAACGGGGTAGGCACCATGCTCGATGGTCAGCCGAGTTTCCCCGGCGGTCAATGACACCCAGCCCCAATCGCGCGCACGCCAAAGCTCGTTGAGGGTGCGCTCGAGCCCCTCCAGGGTCTGCTGGTCGGGCAGCGTCAGTTCACTGGCCATTCTGGCCCCGATATGGCGCAGAAAAGCGCCTGCATCCTGCTCGCCGCCGGAGACATACAGCTCTTCCAGCAGGAAGCGCAGCACATCGTTCCACTGTGACGCACAGTGGGTGCTGTCGAAGTACGCAAGCGAACGGCGCCGGGCCGCGTCAAGGTCACTCATCTGCTCCCCCAAGGGTGTAGTCCAGGTACAGCCATGCCGAGGTCTCGTCGTAGTCGCCGAAGGTGTCGTAGCCCAGGCGTCCGCCCACCTTCATGTCATTGGTCAGCTGGTAGGAGGCATCGCCTCCCAGGGTCAGGCCAAAGCCGCTTTCGCTGGAGGCGCTGTAGCGCGACTCCACCGCCGCGTCGGCATCGGCCAGGTCATCGAGCAACGCCTGGGATTCGCCGTCGGTGGGGAAGAAGTCCTCCGCCGCCTCGGAGTAGCTCTGGAAGCCCGGCGACACCCTGGCGGAGTAGGACCAACGCCCACGCTGCTCGCTGAAGCTGAACGGGAAGGCCACGCTGATATGGTCCTGCGGGCTGAAGTAGCCCCCATGCCCGAACGAGTAGCGACTCAGGTTGCGATCGAAGTCGAGGTAGTTGACGTGCACCCCGGCCTTGAGCTCGCGGTCACGCTCGTTGATCGGCCGCAGGTAAGCCCCCATGCCCGCCTCCAGCGAGTCGTTGTCGGCCACGTTGTCACCGGTGTAGCGATAGCCGCCCAAGCTGACGTAGGCACCACTGTCGCCATTGTCGAAGCTGTAACCCAGCGCTCCCCCGGTCTTGACCACGCCGCCCCAATGCTCGCCGCTGACCGGATCACGGGTGCCGGCGTAGGACAACAGGCTATCCTTCACCGCGCGGCGTTCCGCGGTCAGGGTGAACTCCCCGGAATCGCCTACCTTCGGGTGCAGGCGCAGGCCCCCGACCAGCTGGGACTGGTCGAAGCCCAGCGGAGTGGTGCCGACGTCCACGTCCAGCAGATCGCTGCGAAAGCCCAGCGACAGACCCACCCCGGCGTCGCTCTGGGAATCCGCCGACACGTCCAGGCCGTCGCCCCCCAACTGCCCCAGCCGGGACAGGTAGTCGCCGGTGACCGCGGCGCTGACATCGTCATCGCTTGCCAGCTCACCGATGGCCTCGACGATCGCCATGCGGCCGAAGCGACGCTCGGCGTCGCCGGAGGGCGTACCGGCGGAACCGTAGGCCGGGGTCAGCGTCAGCTCGGCGCGGGAGCGACCAAAGACCGATGAAAAATCGCCGGAGGTGAAGGTGGTGGGCGTTTCCACCCGATCGAACTGACTCAGGCCTTCCTCGCCACTGCGCACCACCAGGGCAAGCCCGCCCTGTGCCTTGGGCGACACCGCGCGGCGCACCTCGGCCATCATCCGCTCGACCTCGTCGATCAGCGGCGAAGCCTGGGGAGCTGCCTCATCGGCCGAGGCCCCAGCCCCTGATCCCGTCACTGAGCCAGCGCCCGCGGACAACGAGCCGCCAGGCAGCCAGGCCGGCCGTCCTCCACCAGCGCCACCCCTGGCGTTCTCGAAGGGGTTGTCGCCGGTGGTCGTGGCCAGCGCCAGCGACTGCTGCGGATCGGCGCGCAGCTCGCTGCGCGCCTCACGCAATAGCGCCAGGGCCTGGCGGTCCTGTCCCTGGGCCCGGGCCAGCCCCGCCCGCGACAGCAGCCAGCGAGGTCGATCCTGAGCGTTGGCCGGCGGCGCCACCAAAAGCCGCGACGCTCGCACGCTATCGCCCTGGGCCAGGGCCGCGTCGGCGGCCCCCAGGCGGGCGTCATCGCTCTCGGGAAAACGGCTCAGCGTGTAGTCGTAGAGCTGCCCCGCCTGACGCTGGCGCCCCCCGTCCTGATACAGCCGCGCCATCGCCAACAGCAGCGCCTGATCCTCGGGGCGCTCGCGCAGGGCGCTGGCCAGCACATCATAGGCGCTGGCCAGCTGGCCCTGCTGGCGCAGCCGGTCCGCCTGGGCGACCCGGGCGCCGATCATCGCTTCGTCCAGCGCCGCACGCGCCGCCAGGCCAAAGTCGTCGCGCGCCTCGAGTCGCTGCACCAGCGCCTTGGCCTGGCGGTCGCGGCCGGCGCTCGCCAGCACTGCCACGTAGCCGGTGTAGGCTTCCACCGGCGCGTCCAGCTCGCCAGCGGTATCGGCCTCGACCAGCTCGAGGGCCCGGCTGGTCAGGCCCATCTGCTGATAGCGCTGGGCCACCTGGGCGCGGACTCCCGGATCGCTGGTGCTGGTCAGTACCTCATCGAGACGCTCCAGCGCCGAGGCGCGATCCCCCCGGTCCCAGGCCGCTTCGGCGGCCGCCAACGCCGACTGAGCCTCGGCCTGATCGGCCAGTCGCTGGATGTCCTCGTCGCGCAGTGCCAGCGGGATCGCCGCCAGATAGCGTCGGGTCTGGTCCCAGTCGCCCTGTTCACTGGCATACAGCGCCGCGGCCTGAAGCTGGGGCGCGCTGGCCTCGCTCAGGTTGAGCGGGCGAACCAGGTGGCCAGCCTCTTCGACGCGCCCCTGGCGGTCCAGCAACCGAGCCAGATCCAGGCGCACCCAGGGATCCGCGGGTGCCAGCGCCAACGCTTCGCGAAGGGTCGCTTCCGCCTCGCTGGCGCTCTGACCGGCGGCCTGCTGCCGCAGCGCCTGGGCCCGGGCGGCGCCCAGGTCGCCAAGCTGGGCACGAGCGCTGGCCGGCAGACTGGCGGCCAGCGCCTCGGCCTCGGACCAGCGCTGCTGGCGTCGATAGACGTCGACCAGACCGAGCTTTGCCGAGGTGTCATTGCCCAGGCTGAGGTAACGTTGTTCGGCCTGATCGAGACGTCCCTGACGCTTGAACAGATCGGCCTGCAGCAAGGTCGCCGCCCGCGCCCCGTCGCCACCACCGCGGGTCAGCGGCGTCACCAGTTCGAGCGCACGATCCAGTCGTCCCGCCCTGGCCTGGGCCCGCGCCTCCTCCAGTCGAGCATAGAAGGCCGCACTTTCGTAGGCGGCCTGCCATTGGTCGCGTCGCTCGGGTGCCAGCCGGATCGCCTGCTGCAGCACGTCTCGCGCCTCGGCGAAACGTTGCTGGCGCAGCAGGGTCAGCCCCAGTCCGCCCTGGGCGTCGGCGTCGTCCGGGGTCTGCTCGAGCACCTGCTGGAACTGCGCCTCGGCCTGGTCCAGCCGCTGCTGCTCCAGGCTGTCGTACCCCTGAGCCCTGGCCTGGGCCGCCTCACGTTCCGGCGGCAGGGTCATCTTGTCGGCGAACAGCTCGGCGATCTGGCTATCCTCAGGGTGCGCCTGCTGATAGGCGGCATACAGATGTTCGTCTGCGGGGGTCGCCTCGAGCCACTCCAGCGCCTGACGCCAGGCGCGATCGGCGGCCGCATCGCCGGTCGCAGCGCGCTCGGCCAGGCGCTCGATACCCTGGCGACGCGTGGCTTCACGATAGCTCAGCACCTGGCCCAGCGCGGTGGCCAGCGCCGGCTCGTCGGGATGTTCACGCGCCATCGCCGCCAGGCGGTCGCGAGCCTCGCTCCAGCCATTGTCGGTACCGGCCAGGGTCAGGTAGACCTCCGGCGCCAGCCTCGGCGGAACCGCGTCGTCCTCGAGCACCGCCCGATAGCTGGCCATGGCTTCGGCGTAGTCGCCCGCCGCCGCCTGGGAGCGGGCCTCGGCCAGCCGCTGGCCGTCGGCACGCCGCAGTTTCTGTTCCTGCGCCAGCGCCTCGACCCGGTCATCCTCCGGGGCCACCTCGGCCAACCGCGCCTGCCAGCGGCTGGCCTTTTCCATATCGCCATCGGTCAGCGCATATTCCGCGAGCAGGTAGAGGGCACGCCGGTTGCCCGGGTCAGCATCGAGCACCCGCTCGAGGGACTGCTCGGCCAGATCGGCGCGCTGCCGATCCCGCCAGAAGCGAGCCTGCTCGAACAGCGGCGCCAGGGCCTGATCGGTCCCCTGGGCCTGGGCCGGACTCTGGTCCTGCGCCAGCACCGGAACAGAAGACAGCGTCAATGACAGCAGGGAGCACGACAGCAGTCCTGCCGCACCGGCGCGGCGAACCTTGAACAAACGCAAGCGTTTCATCGGCGTGGCGCTCCCCTGGTGTTGTCACTCTGTCCCTTGCCGTCGGCCACCGGGGTGTCGACGCGGCCTCCAGGAGCGTCGGCCTGGGCTTCAGGAGCGTCGGCCTGGGCTTCAGGAGCGTCGGCCTGGCCCCCCTGCAGGCGCCGTGCAGCACGGCGAGCCAGTCCCCGGTGGCAGACCAGCCCCAGCAGTGTCACCACCACCAGCAGCAGAACCGCCATGGCCACCAGGTTCTGGCCCAGCATCCAGCGCAACCTCATGTGCCAGGGCATCTCACCGACGCCCTGACGCGGCCCTGCGCGAAAGCTCTCGGCACTGCCCTCGACAGGAATCAGCGCCAGATCGCCATACACCGAGCGGCTTACCTCATCGTCGCCCAGTCGCGCCACCAGCGACGGCAGCGCCTCGGTGTCGTCGGCGACCGCCGCGACCAAGAAGCGCGAACGGTTCAAGGGTGACGGCAGGCTGACCAGCCCCTGGGACACCTCGCTGTCCTGCAGCGCCTGGGCCACCTCTCGCCACAGCGGCCGCCAGTCACCCAACAGCCAGTAGCGCCAGCGCTCCATCCAGGGCACCTCGGCCACCGCCAGACGCCCTTCGTCGGCCCGGTAAACGCCGGCGTCGAACAGCGACGTCTGCGCCAGACTGTCGAGGTCGGCGACCACCAGCAGATCCTTGTCGGTCAAATCGCCGGTGAGGGAAAGCCCTCGACGCACCTCGATGCCAAGGGCGGGATAGCCAGTAGCGCCGGCGATACGGCCCACGCTGGTCAACAGCGCCGACAGCTCGCTCTCGTCGGGGGCCTCGGGCACCAGCGCCACGCTGGCGCCAAGATCCGCCTGACGCGAGAACGGAAACCCCGCGCTGACGAAGGACGACAGCGACGGCATGACGCTGAAGTGCTCTGCCCGCCGCAGGTCCAGCGTGGTGGTGGGCAGGATTCGACTGATGGCGTCCTCACCCAGCCCGGGCGCGCAGTCGACCCCGTCTGCCACCGCCAGGTGAAAGTAGAACTGCAGGCGATTGTTGCCGTAGAGCAGGTCCCTGGGCAGCAGGACCTCGGCACTCTGCTCCCGGCCGGCGCCGACCAGACGTTGCCACAGACGCTCCAGCGCCTTGCCCGACTCCACCGGCAAGGCCGCGAGATATTCGCCGTTGAGGCTGACATCGAGGCTCGAGGCGATGGGATCGAGCCAGGGCTCGTCGGGAAAACGATAGTCGACCCTCAGCCGATAGTTCTGACCGGGCCACAGGAACAGATCCGGCGGCACCCTCAGGCTCAGGGCGTGCTCCCGGGCGGACAGCCCGCGTGCCACGAAGCCCTCGGGTTCGCCCAACGAGGCCAGGCTGGCCGGGGTTTCGACATCGACCCAGCGCGGCGCGTCATAGGGCTCGCGAGGGGCTGGCGGGCTCAGTCGTTCGTCATCAAGGCGCAGCCGTTCGCCGTTCAGCGTCGCCGGCGCTGCGCTATCGAGACTCTCCCCGAGTCCCGACAGCGCCAGACCGCGGGCGGCCCGGGCCACCTCGACGTCACTGTTGCCCACCACCAGCAGCAGCTTGAACAGCGGGTTGCGCGGATTGGGACGCATCAACAGGGTCGGCCCCTCGACCTGCGGCAGGGTCAAGCCCGCCAGACGTTGCCCCGAGCGCCCGATCACCACGGCGTTGTCCAGCGGCAGGCGATCGTAAAGTGCATCGACCTGTAGCTGCCCGGCCTCGGCGTAGCGTCCGAAGTGCGAGGCAATGATGGCCGCCCCGCGCAACTGGGCCTCAGACGCATCGCTGGCCATCACCATCGCCACCCGACTGACATCCGCCGTCGCGGCATCGATGAAGGGCCTCGGCAGGCGGGCCAGCTCGTCGGGGGTCGGCAGCCGCTGCAGGGTCAAGGCCAGCCTGGATTCGGGGGCGATCTCCACCCTGCCAACGGCCTGGTCATCACCGTGGCACTGCTGGGTCGCCTGCCCCAGCAGGCGAAACTCCAGGCGATTGAAGGGCAGGATCAGCGCCGAAGGGATATCCAGGCGCTGGGTCATGCCGCCGGCGTTGAACTGGTCAAGGTCGATGGTCTGAAGCGTCTCGCCGTTGAGCAGCACCCCGAGTTGGCTGTCGGCCGGCAGGTCACTGTGTGACAACGACAGCGACAGCGACGCAGCCACCGCCACCTCATCATCGCGCAGCGAGAACGCAGTGCCCGAAAGCCGGGTGTTCGGGGTCAGGCGCAAGGTCTGATCGGAGGCCAGCAACGGGATCGACAGCTCGCGCCGGGTCGGTTGCAACGGCTGGCTGACGCTGTCCAGATCCAGCCGGCCGTCCTCGCCGAAACGCAGCGGAGGCAACGTCTCGCCCGGTACCGAGGTGTCACCCGGCACGTCACCAAAACCGCCGGCCTCGTGCGTCACGCCGATCGTCGGCGCCGGGACCTGGGCCCAGACCCGGTGCGAGACCATCAATACCCCGAGCACGATGGTGGCCACCAGCATCACCGGCGCCAGCCAACCTCGGCTAAAGCGCCCCTGGGTCAGCCCCCGCACCGGGCTACGGAAGTGCAGCCCCTTCTGCTGCCACTGGTGGAAGAACAGTCCCACCACCGAGCGCACCACATGCCACAGTGACGCCAATGGCCGGTCCTGGGGATGCGGTGCCTCGGGAATCCAGGCATCGGCACGCCCCATGACCACCCGCACCAGTTCTCTGCGCTGGCGCAGCGGCAACTCATCAAAACGAAAGCGCAGTGAGTCATCGGTACCGGAAGCATTGACCGAACACACGGGGAACATCAGCCCCCGTCGATTGAAGGTGATCTCCAGGCACTCCACCTCGCTGCCCAGGGCTGAGCGCTTGCCCTCCACCAGGGCGCCCCCCATGGACAGGTTGGCGGTCCAGCTCTGCACCGCATGGCCACTGGCCAGGTGCAACACCACCGGAAGACGCGCCTCGACCCGCACTGAGCGCCGCAGCTGGCGCGTTTCCCGTGCCACCGCAATGGCCGCCAGCAGCACCAGAATGCTGACGGAGGCCCACATCACGTTGAACAGCATGACGCTGGTCTGGACATCGAACAGATCATTCCAGAAGACCCGCACCAGCCCCCACACCACCGCCGCCACCAACAGGCCAAGCACGAACAGATGGGGACGCACCGCCTCACCGTCGAAGTAGCCCTCCTCCAGCAGTCCACCCTTCTCGGTGACATTGAACTTGCCCCGACGCGGGCTGAGCAGAGTCACCAGGGTCGGCTTGAGCAAGTGAAAGGCCAGCACGCTTTCGTAGATCTCGCCCCAGAAGGAGTAGCGGAAGCGCCCCACCAGCCGCGAGTTGGTGTAGATCGCGTGAAACAGATGCGGCAAAGCGTAGACGGCAATCATCTGCGGCGACGAGGCAATGACGTGCAGATCAAACAACAGGTAGGCCAGGGGTGCGGTCAGGAACACCAGGCGAGGCATGGCGAACTGGAAATGCAGCATGGCGTTGAGGTAGCAAAGCCGCTGCGGCAGGCGCAGGCCACGTCCCCACAACGGATTGTCCAGCCGGAAGATCTGGGTCATGCCCCTGGCCCAGCGGGCCCGCTGGCCGATGTGCAGAGACAGTCGCTCGGTGGCCAGGCCAGCGGCCAGGCGCACCCCCAGGAAGGCCGTGTTCCAGCCACGCCGCTGCAGCTTGAGGGCGGTATGGGCATCCTCGGTCACGGTTTCCACCGCGAAGCCGCCGATCTCTTCCAGCGCGCTACGCCGCATCAGTGCACAGGAACCGCAGAAGAAGGCCGCATTCCAGTAGTCGTTGCCCTTCTGCACCGGCCCATAGAACAGCTCCCCTTCGTTGGGGATGTCCGCCCCGGCGACGAGGTTGCGCTCGAACGGATCCGGGGAATAGAAGTGGTGAGGCGTCTGCAGCAGTGCCAACCGCTCGTCGGCGACAAACTCCCCCACCGTGGCCTGCAGAAAGGCCCGGGTCGCCACATGGTCGCAGTCGAATACGCAGATCAGCTCGCCGTCTGTCAGCCCCATGGCGTGATTGAGGTTGCCCGCCTTGGCGTGGCTGTTGTCTTCCCGGGTGATGTAGCCGACCCCCACCGCCGCGGCGAAGGCGCCGAACTCGGGTCGCTTGCCATCGTCCAGCACATAGATACGCATGCGATCCGCCGGGTAATCGATGTTCTGGGCGGCCAGCACCGTGTCCCGCACCACCTCGAGACTCTCGTTATAGGTGGGGATATAGATGTCCACCGTCGGCCAGCGCGTCGCATCCGGCGGCATCGGCCGGATCGTGCGCTCCAGCGGCCAGGCGATCTGGAAGTACCCCAGCACCAGGATCACCCAGGCGTAACACTCGGCGGCCAGCAGACCGTAGCCGAATACCGCCTCGACCTGGGTATCGAACACCAGCGTTTCGCTCAGACGCCAATACAGGTAGCGGGTAGAGACCAGCACCGACAGCAGCATCATCGCCTGGCGTACCCAGCCACCACGAAGGCGAGCCAGCACCAGCAACGCCAGCATGCCAACACCGGCGAACACCAGCTGGCGCTCCAGGGTCAACGGCGTGGTGACAAGCAGAGCAGCCAGGGGCGCCCCCAGGATCAGCGCCAGCAGACGCGCGCCCAGTGACGCAGAGGAAGAGACGTTCATGGGCATCCTATAGCGCCGGGGCGACCACCCCATGGGACTGGAGTGAGGGGAGCAGACGACTGACGCTGCGGGCCAGGGTGTCGATATCGTGGGCCGCCGCCGAGGCTGGCGCGTAGTCGAAGATCGACTGCTCACAGGCCAGCGCCTCGGGAATCGCCTCGTCACGATGCACGTTTCCGAGCAACGGACTGCCCAGGCGATCCTGCAGGAAGTCGGCCACGTCGCTGGAAAGCCTGCGGCGTCGATCCACCTGATTGATGATGTAGTAGGGCCTGACACCAGGCCCCATGAAGTCGCCGCCTTCGATGCGCGGCAACACCGACAGCGAGGCACTGTCGGCCAGCAGCACCGCCACCTGGATGGCATCAGCAGCGCCCATGGCGGTTAGGCTCGGCGACGGCCCAGGCGGTAGATCCGCCAGCACCACACAGCGTGGCTCGTTCAGCAGAGGCCCCAGACGCTGGGCCACCGCTTCGGGGTGCGCGCTGAGCCAGGACTCGAACGCCAGGCGCTGGGCGTCGCTGACCTCACCATAGGGCAACAGCTCGATACCGCTGGCACTGGGCACCAGCAGGCGTCGCCAGTCATCGATCTCCACGGCCTGGGCGACAAAACCTCGCCCCTCGCCGAATCCCAGCCCGAAGTGCAGTCGCAGAGCGTTCTGCACGTCGAAGTCGATGACCACCACCCGGTGCCCGAGGCGCTTGAGGGCGTGAGCCAGATTGGCGGTCAGCGTTGTCTTGCCGACGCCGCCCTTGGGCGACGACAGGGAAACCAGATTCATTGAGAGATTCGTTTGAGCAGAGGTTTCAGCGGCGTTTCCTTGCCGATAGCGGCCTCGGACGACGCCTTGTCCGAGGCACTGCGAAACAGATGGCCAAAGCGCCCGGCAGGCGGCACACGAGCCTCCCCCGGAGGCGAGGCCTCGCCCACGCTCAAGGCGTTGGTGGCAGGCGCCTGGTGCTCGACCCGCCGCCCAGCGGGAGGTTCGCTGCGCTCAGCGACGGCCGAGGGGGCGGGCCGGGCGGCAGGACCAGAGGCAGGCTCGGGGGCCGGGGCTGCGGGAAGCTTTTCCAGCGTCGCCCAGGCCTTCCCCTTGCGCGCAGGGGCCACCTCGGCTGCCGTTTGCAAGGGCTCTGGGCGAGCACCTGGCTCGGCGCGTGACGGCCTGTCACCAGGATCGACGTCGTGGCCCGAGAGCTGGCCAAGCAGCCCCCAGCGTGGCTGTCCCGACTCCTCATTGGTGCGACCAAACGCCTGGTAGCCTGCGGTATCGGAACCGGTCTTGCGCAGGAAATCCTGGATATCGTCCGAGGCACTCATCTTCCGTCTCCAACGGGCCAAGGCACGCATCTCCCATGCCTGGTCCGTCACGGCACCGGCAAGAGAGAATGCGGGAAAGATGCTTCAACCAAAGAAGCACATGTCGACCAAAGAGGCATATTACTACCACTTTTGTGCCGCTACCGCAGCAAGCGATCTCTCAACGCGCCTTGCGACAATTGCCTGATTCCTCGTCACTTCCCAAGTCCAGCCACGCCAGAGCCAGCCTTCAGGCGGACCAACGGCCGCGCATCCAGCAAGCAAAAACTCAGAAAAATGAGTGAGAAACCTATGGGGCCAGGACAGCCAGGGATAGCGCACCGCCAAGGGCCGCAGCCCTCAGGACACCTGAAACCGCAGAAAGAAAACGCTCGATATGGCAAAAAAAGCCGATCCGAGCCACAGCACGGATCGGCATAAATTTCTAGAATTCAAGCGCTACTGTGCCAGGGCGGCAACCAATGCCTGCTCCCAGCGCGCGTCGCGCTGGCCACACACGACAAAGAACGGATTGAGCAGCGACTCACCACGATTGCAGCGCAGCGGCTCAAGGGTCTCTGCGTCCAGCACCAGTCCACCGGCGGCGGTGACCACCGCCTGGGCGGCGGCGGTGTCCCACTCGCAGGTCGGCGCCAGGCGCGGGTACAGATCGGCCTTGCCCTCCGCCACCAGGCACAGCTTCAGCGAGCTACCCATCGAGGTGCACTCGGTGGCCGGCAAGCGTGCACAGAAAGCCTCGAAGGCCTCGGCACCGTGGCGGCGGCTGCCCACCACCACCCAGGGGGCCTCGGCAGGGTCCGGCAGTTCACGCGCATGGATCGGCTGGCGCGACTCGCCCTCGGATCGCCAGGCGCCATTGTCCTGTTCACCGAACCAGGTCACCCCCAGCACCGGCGCATGGACCACCCCGAGCACCGGGACGCCATGCTCGATCAGCGCCACATTGAGGGTGAATTCACCGTTGCGATTGACGAACTCCTTAGTGCCATCCAGCGGGTCCACCAGCCAATAGCACGACCAGCCGAGACGTGTCTCGGTGGCGATCTCCCCGGATTCCTCGGACAGCACCGGCACCTCCGGCGTCAGTCGTCCCAGCAGCGCCACCAGGGCGTGGTGGGCGGCCAGATCGGCCTCGGTCAATGGGCTATCGTCGTCCTTGTGCTCGACCTCGAAGTCGCGCTGATAGATCTCGAGCACCAGTCGACCGGCCTCTTCCACGCCGGCGACCAGGGCATCCTTGTGTTCACTGCTCAGAGAAACGGGCACGCAAGACTCCTTGATATAAGGCCCGATCGGAGTCGACACGACGGGCCGATACACAGTACCGGGAAGGCCAGGTCTTCCCGGAAATCGATGGTGCCAAGCTTAGCGTGAGTGGCGTATCGAGCGCAGGGCTGCAAGCGGATCGGCACGGGTCCGACGCCGCACCCTCAGGACGATACCAGCGGCAGCCACAACCATAGCGCCAGCAGCGCGGCCAGCAGTACCGGCGGGGTCAGCTTGAGCCCGACCTTCATGTACTGGCCCCAGCTGATGTGGGTGCCCTTTTCCGCCAGCACGTGCAACCACAGCAGGGTGGCCAGGCTACCGATGGGGGTGAACTTGGGCCCCAGGTCGTTGCCGATGACGTTGGCGTAGATCATCAGCTCCCGGGTCAGGTCGCCGACCTGGGCCTGGTCGATGGCGAGTGCCCCCACCAGGGTGGAGGGCATGTTGTTCATGATAGAGGCCAGCAGCGCCGAGGCCACACCGGTACCCAGCGTCGCCACCAGGGTGCCCTGCTGGCCCAGCCAGGTCAGCAGGGCGCTGGCGTCTTCGGTCAGCCAGGCGTTGCCGAGCCCGTAGACCACCAGGTACATGCCTACCGAGAACAGCACGATCTGCCAGGGCGCGCCCTTGAACACCCGCGACAGCGAGATCACCGTGCTGCCCCCGGCCTGGTGCCAGCGGCCGGCCAGGGCGACCAGCACCAGCGCCGCGCTGCCGGTCACCAGCGCCACCGGCACGCCCAGCGGCGCGGTGACGAAGAACGCCACCAGCAGCGTCGCCAGCACCGGGAAGGCGGCGCGGAACACCAGCGGGTCGCGGATGGCGTGGCTTGGCGCCTCTAGGCGTTCGACGTCGTACTGCTCGGGTATATCGCTGCGGAACATCCAGGTCAGCACCAGCAGGGTCGCCCCCAGCGAGACCAGATCCACCGGCACCATCACCATGGCGTAGTGGTTGAACGAAATATCGAAGAAGTTCGCGCTGACGATATTGACCAGGTTGGAGATGATCAGCGGCAGGCTGGTGGAGTCGGCGACGAAGCCGGTGGCGATGATGAAGGCCAGCGACGACTGGGGCGAGAACTTCAGGCGCAGCAGGATCGCCATGACGATGGGGGTCAGCAGCAGCGCAGCCCCGTCATTGGCGAAGAAGGCCGCGATCACCGCCCCCAGCAGCACGATCAGCGGAAACAGGCGGCGTCCGTTGCCACCGCCCCAGCGCGCCACATGCAGCGCCGCCCAGGAGAAGAACCCGGCCTCGTCGAGGATCAAGGAGATCAGGATCAGGGCGACGAAGGTGAAGGTCGCGTCCCACACGATGTCCCACACCACCAGCACATCGGGCAATTGCACCACCCCGACGGCCAGGGCCACCGCAGCGCCCCCCAGGGCGCTGGTACCGATACCTAGGCCCTTTGGCTGCCAGATCACCAGCACCAGGGTCACGACGAAGATGGCGAATGCCAGCATGGAAAACTCCCTGTCAGAGACTGTCCTGATTGACCCGCGAAGACACCTGCTCGGCGCTTTCGACCCGCTCGGAGTAGCGCTGGGTCAGGTAACCGTCACGGCCACGGTTGAGCCAGGTGAACTTCATCAGCTCCTCGCACACGTCGACCACGCGCAGATACAGCGGGGACAAGCGCATCCGGCCCGCCTCGTTGAACTCGTTGAAGGCCTTGGGTACCGACGATTGATTGGGGATGGTCAGCATGCGCATCCAGCGCCCCAGCTGGCGCATCTGGTTCACCGTGTTGAAGCTCTGGCTGCCGCCACACACCTGCATCAGCGCCAGGGTCTTGCCCTGGGTCGGGCGTACCCCACCGAGCGACAGCGGGATCCAATCGATCTGGGCCTTCATCACCGCCGTCATCGCACCGTGGCGCTCGGGGCTGACCCACAGCATGCCCTCGGCCCAGCTCGCCAGATCGCGCAGCTCGGCGACCTTGGGGTGGTCGGCCTCGGCGCCATCGGGCAGCGGCAGCCCCTGGGGCGAGAAGGTACGCACCTCGGCACCGAAGGCCGCGAGCAAACGCCCGGCCTCCTCGGCCAAGAGCCGCGAGTAGGAGCGCTCGCGCAGCGAGCCGTACAGCACCAGGATGCGGGGTGCATGGCGTGGTGCGCTGGGCGGGGCCAGCTCGTCCACGGCGATGGGCCGCCACAGCTCCGGGTCGATGTTGGGCAAGTCCTTGAGCAGGGTATCGGGGGTCATGTGCGGTTTGCCTCCAGCGTGACGGTTTCGCCATTTTCCTTGGTAAAGCTGTCGCCCTCGATGGCCGACAGCGGCGCCTCGACCAGCTCCAGTACCCGCTCGGAGGGACGGCACAGCGCCGCGCCCCTGGCGGTCACCACGATGGGTCGGTTGATCAGGATCGGGTGGGCCATCATGGCGTCGATCAAGGCCTCGTCGTCGAGGCTGTCATCGCCGAGGCCCAGCTCATCGTAGGGCGTGCCCTTCTGGCGCAGCAGTGCCCTGGGCGTGATGCCCATGGCCTCGATCAGCTCGACCAGGCGCTCACGGCTGGGCGGCGTCTTCAGGTATTCGATGACCTCGGGCGATTCGCCGGAGGCCTCGAGCATGGCCAGCACGTTGCGCGAGGTGCCGCAGGCCGGGTTGTGGTAGATCAGCGTCATGGGGTCTCCGGGAGGCGCTCTTGGCTATCGAGGCTGTCGTCACTATCGAGGTTACCGTGGCTCAGCGGGTCCTGGTGTCGTCACCGGTGGCGGGGCCCAGCAGGTCGGCCAGGGGGTTGCACACCTCCGGCCGGCTGGCGCAGCAGTCGCGCACCAGAAAGTCGAGGGTGGCCACCATGTGCGCCAGGTCCGCCCGATAGACGATGGAGCGGCTTTCCCGGCGCTGGCTGACCAGCCCCGCCCGGCTGAGCACGCCAAGGTGGGCCGACAGGGTGTTGTGGGGCACCTCCAGGCGGCGGGCCAGCTCGCCGGCAGGCAGGCCTTCGGGCTCGTGGCGCACCAGCAGGCGAAAGGCAGCGAGCCGGGTGGGCTGAGACAGCGCAGCGAAGGTGTCGAGGGTCGGTTGCAGATCGTCTTTGTCCATATGTCCGGAATTATGGACATATTGATGTGCGGGTCAAGTACTTCTTGATCCAGGGCATCTCGCTTGCCGTCACCCTGGCCAAGAACGACAAAGCGGCGACGTCCAGCAAGGACGCGCCGCTTTTTGGTTGAGGGGGCTGTCACACGACGACGGTCGAGTCGTGCTACCTGCGCGCTATACCAGCGCTACATCGACCCTACATATAGTTGAACAGCGACAGGTCGCGGATGCCGATAAAGGCCTGCTGGGCGGCCTGCATGCCCACCTGACGCATGCTGTACTCGGAGATTGCCTGGTTGTAGTCCAGATCGACCAGATCCGACATGGTCTGGGCGTAGTTGAGCTCGCGGTTGCCGCTCACCGAGTCGATGACGTCGAGCTCGTTGAGCCGCGCGCCGACCGAGGCCCGCTTGGTCAACACGTTGTCGAGACTGGCGTCCAGCTCGCGCATGGCGCCGTTCAGGGTGTTATGCAGCGTCGCCTGCTTTGCGGGGGTGTCGGCGGGGGCTTCCAGCACCGCCAGCACCTTCTCGAAGGTGGTGAAGACGTTGGTGTTCATGGTGTCGGCGGGGCCGAAGGTCACGCTGTCGCCGGTCGCAGGCGCGCCTTCAAGCTCCAGGCGCAGGCCACCCACCTCGACGCTGGTGCCTTCAGGGTCGTAGGGCTGATCTTCCAGGGCCGCTCCGGCGCTGACCCAGGAGCCATCGTCTTGTTCGACCTTGACGCTGTAGGTGGGAGCGTCGTCGGTACCACCGAACTCCACCTGGTAACGCTTGCCGTAGCCGGCGTCGCTGTTGTCGACCACATCGGGGCCGGCAAAGGTCACACTGCCGCTGTTGTCACCCTGCTCGGCCACGTAGCCCGCGCCGCTGGGCACGCTGGTGAAGATGTCGGCGCCGGTATCCCCCACCGACATAAGTCGCGAGGCGTCCACCTGCTGCTCGCGCACCTTGTCACCGCCCACGTACTCGATGCCGTTGCCGCTGTCGGTGAAGGGCTCGGCGCCATCGGCGTAGCCACCGAACAGGTAGCGACCGTTGCCGTCGGTGGCGTTGGCCTGACCGATCAGCGTCTCGTAGACGCCGCGCAGTTCACTGGCGATGGACTGCCGGTCGGCATCGCTCAAGGTGTCGTTGGAGGCCTGGATCACCAGCGCCTTGGCGCTGGCCAGGGCGTCGCTTGCGCTGTTGAGCACGCTTTCTTCCTGGGACAGGGCGTTGCGCGCGCTGACCCGGGCGTCGGTGTACTGCTGGGTCACCGCCTGGGCCTGGCTGACCGCCACCGCCCGGGACGCCGCCTGGGGGTCATCGGAGGGATTGACCACCCGCTTGCCGCTGGCGAGCTGCTGACTCAGGTGAAGAAACTCGGACTGCTGACGGTTGAGCGAGCTGACGCTCTGGTCGTACATGGTGACGGTGCTGATACGCATGCTCTGCTCTCCTTAGCCGCGCAGTCCGAGGATGGTGTCGACCACCGAGGTGGCGGTGTCGATGACCTTGGCGTTGGCCTGGTAGTACTGCTGATAGCGGATCAGGTTGGCCGCTTCCTCGTCCAGGTTGACCCCGGACTCGGACAGCTTCACCGCGCTCAACTGCTCGGTCAGCCCCTGCTGGGCCGCCAGATTGACCTGCACCACGTTGGTACGGTTACCCACGTCTCCGACCAGCGAGGCGTAGGCCTGGCTCAGGGTGGCGCTGCCGCCCACGCTCATCTTGTCCTGCAGCCCCTGCAGGGCCAGGGCGTTCTCGTTGTCGCCGCTGGCGCCGGTTTCCCCGGCGGCGGCGATCTTGTCGGGATCACTGATGGCGGTGTCGAAGCCACCCGCGGCGCGGCGCACCGGCTGCACCTCGAAGCGATCGCCGTCGGCCAGGGCGCTGGGGTCATCGATGCCGAGCGTCACGCCGCCAAAGGTCAGGGTGTTCTCGGTGGCGTCGAAGCTCGCGTCCACCGCCTCGCCGGTGTCCTTGCGGGTGACCTCGAAGGTCGGCGGCGAGGCCGAAGCGTCGCTGACCTTGACCTCGTAGTCGGCCGCCTCGAGGTCTTCGATCTTGTCGATGTTGAAGCTCGCGGTGACCGTGGCGCCGCCGCTGTTGGCGTCGTTGGCAAAGACCCGCGGTTTGCCGATGTCGAACATGTCGCCACCGCTCTTGCCATCCAGATCGTAGCCCTCGGCGTGCTGGGTATTGAAGGCGACCGCCATGGACACCGCCAGCTGGCCGATCTGGTTCTGGGTGCGATCCAGGGTCTCGGAACGGAACTGGATCAGCCCACCGAGCGAGCCGCCCTGGAGGCTGTCCTCGTCGAGTCGCTGCAGGCCGCCGCCGGGGTCCTGGTAGCCCACCACCACCCGCTGGGGATCATTGGCCGAGGCCACCGCCTTCAACTGGTAGGACTCGGTGCCGGCCACCAGCGGCTGTCCGCCGGGCAGGCTGACCCGATAGGAAGAACCGTCCTGCACCGTCAGCTCCACCCCGATACGCTCGCTCATCTCGGTGACCAGCTGGTCACGCTGGTTGAGCAGCGCATTGGGGGCCTCGCCGGTCTTGGCCTTGGCCAGGGAAATCTCGCGGTTGAGCGAGGCCAACTGCTCGCTCTGGTTGTTGATCTGGGTGATCTCGTCACGGATCTGGCTGTTGATGCCGTCCTGCATATCCTGCAGGTAGCTGTCGAAGGCGCGGAACTGGGCGCTCAGGGTGTCCGCCGCGCCCAGCACGCCCTGGCGGGCGGCAGGGTCCGAGGGGGCCGAGGCCAGGTCTTCCAGCGACGAGAAGAAGTTCTGCATCAGCGGTGCCAGACCGGCGTCCTGATCGGCCAGCAGGCTGTCGATCTGGTTGATCTGGGTCTGGTAGGCGTCCAGCGCCGAGCTAGAGCTCACCGCACCATTGAGCTGGTCGGCCACGTACTGGTTGAACTGACGCTCGATGTCGTTGACCTGGACGCCCTGGGTCCCGCCGCTGCCCTCGCCCAGCACCGTGATCTCGCGGTTGTAGCCCGGTGTATAGACGTTGCTGATGTTGTTGCTGGTGGTGGTCAGGGCGTTCTGGGCGGCATTCAGGCCGCTCAAGCCGATGGAGAACATGCTCATGGTGGAATTCCTTTCGCCGATAGCCTGTTTATCGGCCGAATGGCCGCTGGCTTGAGAGCCTCGGTGCCGCAAAAACCATTAATTTTCCGAGCGACTAGGCGCTGTCCGAAAAGTCGACGAGCGAAGGTTAGACAAGGCAAAAATCGGTGAGAAAGCGCAGTTTACGGGGTGTAAATGAGCATTTTGATCCGATTTTTAACGCCGTATTACCGAGCGCAGGCACTTTTCAGACAAGCCCTAGAAGACCTGGGTGGGGTTGGCGCTTATATCCGCCCTGGCCAGCCAGTCGCTGCCACGCTCACCCGCGGTGGCACCCGCATCCACCTTCTCGGCGGCACCGGTAGGCGATGCGCCGACATTCGCGGGTCGAGCCTCGCCGGCCGCCACGCGGGTGGCGCCTGCGCCGTCATCGATCGGGCCGAAGGTGTGCATCACCGCGATCAGCTTGGCGGCGTAGGCCGGGTCGGTGGCGTAGCCGCCCCGCTGCAGCGCGTGGGCCGCGGCCTCGGCGTCCGGCGCGGTGGTGACCTCGGCGTAGCGGGCGTTGTTGCTGATCAGCCTGGCGTAGTCGGTGAAGGCTTCCTCGAAGGAGCCGTAGACCCGGAAGTCATCGCGAATACGCTGGCGTTGGCCGTCTTCCACCTCATGGGTGGTAATACGGGTGGTGGGGCCGTCCCAACTGCTGCCGGCCTTGATGCCGAACAGGTTGTGACTGTTGTTGCCGTCGGCGGTGGCGATCTCGTGGCGGCCCCAGCCGGTCTCCAGCGCCGCCTGGGCCAGGATCAATTCCGCCGGCACGCCGGAGGCGCGGCTGGCGGCCTGGGCCGGGGCGGCCAGCTTGTCGAGGAAGGCCTGGACGTGGGCCGGGGTGTCGCGGGCCTCGCGTCCGCTGATGCGCTCTTCGGCCTGGGCGGTGGTCATGCCCTGGCTGACGGCGCCCAGCTCGTCGAGGAAGTTGGTCGGCGCCTCGACCTCGCTGTCTGCCGGCGCGTCCGCTCTCAGGGCGTTGGACAGCGGACGCGGCGTGCCACGGGGAATCCCCGCGATCAATGCCTCGACATCCTTGGCCTGGCTGGCCTCGGGGCCACGTAGCTGGGCCATGAGCTGGTCGGCCAGGCCGATGCCGCGGCTGGCCATGGTCTGGGACCACTGCTGGTCGAGCAGCGTCTGGTAGAACTGGGTCTGCTTCGAGTCGGTCAGGCCAGAAGACGGCACGGCGTCGCGCATGCTCTTCATCATCATGTTGATGAACATCGCCTCGAACTGGCGCGCCGCCTCCGCCGCCGCCGCCGGGTCCTGCTGGCGGGCGCTGGTCTTGAGTCGCGCCAGCCCCTGCATGTCCAGCGCGAAGCCGGCCTGGCCGACGCTGCCGGTGGCCCGGCTGGCGCCGGACAGGGCAGAACCCGAGAGGCCTGTTGTGGGCCCCGAAGCCAGCCCTGTTGTGGGCCCCGAAGCCAGCCCTGTCATGGGCCCAGATGAAAGATCAGAGATAGCCATCAGATGATCTCCAGCTCGGCTCTGAGCGATCCCGCGGCCTTGAGCGCCTCGAGGATCGACATCAGGTCGTTGGGGGTCGCGCCGAGGGCGTTGAGGGCGTCCACCACGTCGAGCAGATTGGCGCCTTCGACCACCTGCAGGGTGCCCTGACCCTCGTCGATGGTGATATCGGAGTCCGGTACCACCGTGGTCTCGCCGCCACGGCTGAAGGGCGCCGGCTGGCTGACGCCGAAGGCGGTGTCGATGACGATGGACAGGTTGCCGTGAGCCACGGCGGCGCGCTTTAGCGTCACGCTGCCGTTGAGCACGATGGAGCCGGTGCGCGAATTCAGCACCACCTTGGCCCGGGCCGGCATCGGGGTGACGTCGACGTTCTCGACACGGGCCATGAAGTTGACCCGGGAGTTGGCGTTGGTCGGCCCGTTCAGGGCGATGACCCCGCCGTTTCTGGCCGAGGCCACCGGGTAGTCGAAGGTGTCGTTGATCGCACGGACCACGCGCTCGGCGGTACCGAAGTCGGCCTGGTTGAGCTGCAGTTCCAGCACGCCGTCACGGCTGCCCAGCGCCAGCGGCACCGTCTGCTCGACCATGGCGCCACCGGCGATGCGCCCGGCCGCCTGGTGGCTGATCTGCACGCTGGAGCCGGCGGACTCGGCGCCGGCGCCGTTGATCAACAGGTTGCCCTGGGCCAGGGCGTAGACGTCGCCATCGGCGCCCTTCAATGGCGTCATCAACAGGGTACCGCCGCGCAGGCTGCGGGCATTACCGATGGAAGACACCACCACGTCGAGGCGCTGGCCGGGCTGGGCGAACGGAGGAAGGTCCGCGGTGACCATCACCGCCGCCACGTTGCGCAACTGCATGTTGGTGCCCGGCGGCACGGTGATGCCGAGCTGGGACAGCATGTTGTTGAGGCTCTGGCCGGTGAACGGCGCCTGCATGGTCTGGTCACCGGAGCCGTCCAGGCCCACCACCAGGCCGTAGCCCACCAGCTGGTTGTCGCGCACCCCGGCGAAGCTGGCCAGGTCGCGGACCTTCTCGGCGCGAGCCAGGTGGGAGAAGGCCGACAGCGCGATCAGCAACACCAGCATCAGGCTGCCGAGGGTCAGGGTGGGGCGACGGGAGACAGGGTTTCTCATCATGCTCGGCCTAGAAGGGGGAAACGTTCAGGAAGAACCGCTGCATCCAGCCCATGTGCTGCGCCTCGTTGATGTAGCCGTTGCCCACGTACTCGATGCGCGCATCGGCCACCGCCGTGGACGGCACGGTGTTCTGGGTGGTGATGAAACGCGGATTGACCACCCCGCCGAAGCGGATGAACTCGGTGCCCTGGTTGATCGCGATCTGCTTCTCGCCGCGCACCCTGAGGTTGCCGTTGTTCATCACCTCGATCACCGAGACGGTAATGGTGCCGGTAAAGGAGTTATTGGCCTCGGAGCCACCGCCGCCCTCGAAATCTGTATCGCCGTCGATCTCGAAGCCGTAGTCCATCAGTTCCTCCAGGCCTTCCGGCACCTGGGAGAAGGTCAGGCTGGAGCCGCCGTCACGGTCGGCGTTGGAGCGGGAGTTCTTGCTGGCGCTGACCTCTTCGTCCAGCACGATGGTCAGGATGTCGCCGACGCTGCGCGGACGACGATCCTCGAACAGCGGCTGGTAGCCCCGGGCCTTCTGGAAGATCGAACCATTGGCCACCGGCAGCGGCCGATCGGGGATCTCGATCTGCTCCTGCTCGCCCACCACCGAGGCGTGGGGAATCTGGGCGCAGCCGGCAAGCGTCAGCAGCACCAGGGCCAGCGTCAGCGTCGCCAGGCGCAGAACAGCATGAGCCCCACCGTGTGGCGCGCCAGATGATGAGGTCGTGTCAGGGTGCATGGCCGTCTCCAGTGCCACCGCAGAATTTATTATCAGAGTCGTGACTAGGCGCTATCCGAAAAGGGTCGATGAGCGCAGGCACTTTTCAGACAAGCCCTAGAGTTGTGCCAGGCGTGCCAGCATCTCATCACTGGTCTGCACCGCCTTGGAGTTGATCTCGTAGGCGCGCTGGGTCTGGATCATGCTGACCATCTCCTCCACCACGTTGACGTTGGAGGTCTCCACATAGCCCTGCAGCAGTCGGCCGGCACCGTTCATGCCCGGCATCAGTTCGTTGCGCGGCCCGGACGAGCTGGTCTCGAGGTACAGGTTGCCGCCGATGGACTGAAGGCCGGTGGCGTTGACGAAGGTGGAAATGGTGATCTGGCCCACCTCGTCGGACTCGCTGGTACCGGGCTGGGTCACCGAGACCACGCCGTCCTCGCCGATGTCCACCGACAGGGCGTTGTCGGGGATGATGATGGCCGGCTCCAGCGGGTAGCCGTTGGCGGTGACCATCTGGCCGTTCTCGTCGAGCTGGAAGCTGCCGTCACGGGTGAAGGCGGTGGTACCGTCGGGCATCAGCACCTGGAAGAAGCCCTTGCCGTTGATCGCCAGATCACGCGAGTTCTCGGTGGCCTCGAGCCCACCCTGGGTGTGCAGGCGCTCGGTGGCCACCGGACGCACGCCGGAACCGATCTGCATGCCCGAGGGCAGGCGGTCCTGGACGTTGTTCTGGGCGCCGGGCTGGCGCATGTTCTGGTACAGAAGGTCCTCGAACACCGCCCGGGACTGTTTGAAGCCGTTGGTCGAGACGTTGGCCAGGTTGTTGGAAATCACGTCCAGCTGGACCTGCTGGGATTCGAGTCCGGTCTTGGCCGTCCACAGCGACTTGATCATCGTTCTTCTCTCCCTCGGTCAGGAGGCTCCCCTGACCGCTCAATAATTCGGCCCTGGCCGTCGGTTGAAGGGGTCAGCCGTTCAACGACAGCAGGCTGTTGGCCTTCTGGGCGTTCTCGTCGGCGGTGCTGATCATCTTGGTCTGCAGCTCGTAGCGCCGCGCCACATCGATCATCGCCACCATGGACTCCACCGGATTGACGTTGCTGCCCTCCAGCGCCCCGCTGACCACCCGTACCTGGTCGGAGGCCGCCAGGGCGGCAGGCTCGCCATTCTCTCCGATGGAGCGAAACAGACCGTCGCCGCCACGGGTCAGCTCGCCGGGCTGCGGCTCGACCAGCTTGAGCCGGCCGATCTCGGCCAGGGCGTCGGGGTCCTGGCCCATGCCGATGGCGCTGATGGTGCCGTCGGCGCCGAGGAACAGCTCGGCCTCCAGCGGCACCTGGATCGGTCCGCCCTCGCCGATCACCGGGCGCCCAACCGAGGTCAGCAGGCCGTTGCCGTCCACCTGCAGGTCGCCGCGACGGGTATAGGCCTCGCTGCCGTCGTCGCTTTCCACCGCGAAGAAGCCGTCACCGTCGATGGCCACGTCCAGGGTGCGACCGGTACGGGTGATGGCTCCGGGGGAAAAGTCCGCTCCCGGGGTCGAGGCGGCGGTGGACACCCGGGTGTCGAGACGCGCCTCGCCCTCGACCGGCACCGCGCGCATGGCGTGAAGCTGGGCGCGAAAGCCCGTGGTCGAGGCGTTGGCCAGGTTGTGGCTGACCACCGACTGCTGCTCCATGGTCTGGCGTGCGCCGCTCATGGCGGTATAGAGCATGCGATCCATCTACGACTCCCCTGGAAGGTGTGAGAGGCCGCCGCCCGAGGCAGCGGCCGGCGTGGTCATCAGCGCAGGTTGATGGCGGTCTGCAGCACTTCGTCCTGGGTCTTGATGGTCTGCGAATTGGCCTGGTAGGCGCGCTGGGTGACGATCATGCTGACCAACTCCTTGGCCATGTCGACGTTGGAGGTCTCGATGGCGCCGGACTGGATGCCGCCCAGCAGGCCGGTACCCGGGGCACCGACCAGCTCCTGGCCGGAGGCGTCGGTGGCGGCCCAGGTGTTGTCACCGGCGGGTGACAGGCCCTCGGGGTTGCGGAAGCTGGCCAGGGCGATCTGGCCGGCCGGGCGGGTCTGCTCGTTGGAGTAGCTGCGCACTACGGTGCCGTCACTGTCGATGCTGATGCCGACCAGGGCGCCGGAGGTGTAGCCGTTCTGGTTGAGTGCGGTGGTGCTGGCGTTATTGCCGAACTGGGTGGAGCCGGAGATATCGAAGTCCAGCGTCATGTCATTGGCAGCGCCATTGAAGTAGTCGGCCGAGGCAAAGGTGACCGGAAACTTGCCATCAGCAGGGGTGACCAGTTGACCATTGGTGTCAAACTCCATGGAGAGGGTCTGCGCTGCGACAGGTGTCGCGGTCTCGTCCATCAACACCTTGCCATCCATTGCCATGGTGCCGGTCCATGTCTTCGCGTCCGTCTTCTGGTAGTAGACGGTGACATTGCGCGGGTTACCCAGCGAGTCGTAGGCGGTGAAGTTGTTGGAGTAGTGGTAGTCGACCGGGACGCTGGCGGAGCCGTCGGAGCCCGCCAGGGTGACGCTGTTGAGGTCTTCGCCGACAACCTTGCGCGAGTCTAGGTTGAAGGTGGTGGACACCTCGGTGGTGGCGCTGGCCGGCATCTCGTCGGCCTCGATCTGCAGCACCTCTGGCTGGCCGCCCACCTGGACCGCACCGGCGGCGTTGACGCCGTAACCCATGATGCGCGCGCCCTGGGCGTTCTGCAGGTAGCCGTCCGGGGTCATGGTCAGCTGGCCGTTGCGGCTGTACACCACCTGGCCGTTCTGCTCCATGCGGAAGAAGCCGTCGCCGCTGATGCCCAGGTCCAGCGGTCGGTTGGTGGACTCCAGGTTGCCGCCGCTGAAGTCCTGCAGCACGGTGGAGACCTTGGTACCCAGGCCGATCTGGGAGTTGGCGAAGACGTCGGCGAACTGCGCACTACCGCTCTTGTAGCCCACGGTCTGGGAGTTGGCGATATTGTTGCCCAGCACGTCCAGGCTGTCGGCGGCGGCGTTCAGACCACTCAGCGCTTGTGAAAAACCCATGTCACTCTCCTTATACGTTTCCCTGCGTCGATGACCCGACGGTCATCCTGCGTTCGCTACAGAATCTGGCGGATATCGCTCAGCGCCACCTGCCCGTAGACGGCACCCAGATCGAGTTGCACCTGGCCGCTGTCATCCGCCGGGGACACCCCGCCGACCTGGGCGTAGTTGAGCGCGGTCACCGCAAGCTCCTCGCCCTCGACACCGGTGGCCTCGATGCTGACGTGATAGGCACCTTCGGGGGCCGCCACGCCTTCACCTGTCATGCCGTCCCACTGGAACGACTCGGTCCCGGCGGAGGCCGGGCCCAGGTTGTAGCTGTTGATGACCTCGCCGGACTCGTTGGTGATGGTCACCTTGACCTCGGCGGCGGGGCTTTCCAGCTCGACGCCAAAGGGCGTGGAGACCGGCGCGCCTTCATCGTTGTGGGCCATGACGATGCGATCCCCCGGCACCAGCACGCCCTTGCCGATCAGCCCGGTGGCCTGCAGCGCCTGGCCGGCGTTGATCTGGCCGGTGATCGACGACATGGTCTCGTTGAGCGACTCGATGCCGGAAACCGTGTTGATCTGGGCCAACTGCGAGGTCATCTCGCTGTTGTCCATGGGATTGAGCGGATCCTGGTTCTGCAGCTGGGTCACCAGCATGGTCATGAAGTTGTCGCCGAGCTCGTCGGACGCCTGCTTGGAGCTGGCCTGAGCGGTGGCGGCGTTGACCGATTGGTAAACGCTTGCATCGATGGTGTTGGCCATGGGATCAGCCCTCGCCCAGGGTCAGGGTCTTGAGCATCAGCTGCTTGCTGGTGTTCATGACCTCGACGTTGGCTTGATAGGAGCGGGAGGCGGAGATCATGTTGACCATCTCGCCCACCGGGTCGACGTTGGGCATCGCCACGTAGCCGGCGTCATCGGCCAGCGGATGCTCGGGGCGATACTCCTGGCGCAGCGGCGAGGGGTCCTCGACCACCTCGCGCACACCGACGCCGCCGATGCCGTCGCTGGCGGCGCGGGACTCGAACACCGCCTGGCGGGCGCGGTAGGCCTCGCCGTCGGGGCCGGCCACGCTGTCGGCGTTGGCCATATTGCTGGCGGTGACGTTCATGCGCTGGGCCTGGGCGGACATCGCCGAGGCGGAGATATCGAAGATCGAAAACATCGACATGGGGCGCTCTCCCTGCTTGGAAACTGAGATGGACCGGGCTTACTGCTCGGGCTGCATGGCCTGCTTGAGGCCCTGGATGCGACTGTTGAGGATCGTCAGCGCAGCCTGGTAACGCACCGAGTTGTCGGTGAAGGCGGCCCGCTCGCGGTCCATGTCCACGGTGTTGCCGTCGAGGCTGGCCTGCTCCGGTACGCGGTACTTGAGCTCGCTGCCGCCAAGCGACATGGCCTGGCCATGACCCGACAGGTGGTGACTGGACGTCCGCGCCAGGGCCAGACCGGGCTGATTCGCCCCCTTGGTCGCGGCTTCCAGGGCCTGGGAAAAGTCCATGTCGCGTGCCTTGTAGCCGGGGGTATCGGCATTGGCGATATTGCTGGCCAGGACCTTCTGGCGTTCCTGTCTAAGCGACAGGGCCTGCTGGTGAAAAGCGAGCGAGGCCTCGAGCTGATCGATCATCCCGGTGCGCTCCGTAAGCAAGGGAACAAAGAGACAAGGGGTTCGACGATGAAGAATACCCAGGCCCCTGTCTGCACAAAGCCGTGAACAGCCCCCATTACCACGCCCATTTCAGACCATGCGTCGATGCCGGCTTCTCTACACTGGTGTGCCATGGCCCTTGAATGGCCAGGCAAGCGCCCTTGAAAGGCCAGGAAAGCGCCCTTCAAACGGCCCCGGGCGCTAAAGATCGCACCGACCACCGGTATCCCGATGTCTCGATCCTCATCTCTTGTACAAGCCACTGCTTCCCTGTCCTGGATCATCGCCCGGGCGGCGCTGGTGCTGTGTGTAAGCACAGGCTTTGCCGCCAGTACCGCCCAGGCCGCCAGCCAGGCGGTCGATGACGGCGGTGTCGATGCGGGCACCGGGGAAGCGCTGACACGGGTGGAGAGCTTTCTGTTCGAGCAGGCCCTGGCCGATGGCGCCCGGCCGGGCGATCTGGAGATTCAGGTATTCCCGCCGGCGGCGAGCCTGGCCGACTGCCGCCAGCCCGAACCCTTCCTGCCCCGGGCGGGGAGCCGACTGGCCGGACGCGTCTCGGTGGGGCTTCGCTGCGAGGGAGAGCGTCATCGCAGCCGCTATCTGCAGGCCGAGATCACCCGGCTGGGCGAGCGCCTGGTGGCGGCGCGGGACATCGCCCCCGGCGAGCGCCTGAGCGCGGACATGCTGACCAGCGAGCGCTTCGACGTAAGCCGACTGCCGTCCCAGGCGCTGACCGATCCACAAGCGGCCATCGGTCAGATCGCACGACGCGGGATTCGCCAGGGTCAGGCGCTGTCGGCCCATCAGCTGACATCACCCAAGCTGGTGAGGCGCGGCGAGCAGGTCGCGGTGGAAGCCAGTGGCCGAGGCTTTCGCATCAGCCGCCAGGGCGAGGCGCTGGAGGCTGGCGGCCTCGGCGATATCGTGCGGGTAAGGGTGGATCGGCGCCAGATCCTCGACGCCCGGGTGGTGGAACACGGCCGGCTGGCGATAACCTACTAGGACGTTGATGAAAAGTGCCTGCGCTCGGTAATACGGCGTTAAAAACCGGCTGGTGCGCCAGCCCGGTCAACATACTCATTTACTGCTAGTAAACTGCGCTGTCTCTCCGACTTTTGCCTTGTCTAACCTTCGCTCGGCGACTTTTCGTAAAACGCTCAGGACATGTCCACGAAGCGGCTGCGCTCGGCAATACGGTGTTAAAAATTTGGCTGATGCGCCAGACCTAAAGTTCTTGTTCTTGCGGCCGATGATGTACATAGACGCAGACATTCGGATCAACGGCGACAGCCAGCGCCTGGTCCCATCGCCATTCTCGTGAGGCCTTGCCCGTGAAGATCGATTCGCAACATCCTCTGACCCGCCCCGCCCAAAGCGAGGGGCCGCAGCAGAGCGACAAGCTCCAGCAAAGCGAGACACAAAAAGCCGCTGGCGCCGGTGTCGAAGCCGGTGCCCAGGCCCACCTGAGCCGCCCGGCGGCGGACACCAGCCAGGACATCGACAGCGCCCGGGTCGAACAGATTCGTGACGCCATCCGCGAAGGACGCCTGGAAATCCATCCCGAACGCATCGCCGACGGCCTGATCGACAGCGTCCGCGACATGCTCGGCGATGGTTCAGAGGGCTCGCAGTCGTGAGTCTTGCCCGACTGCTCGACCAGCAGCGTGAGCGACTCGCCGAGCTGCTGGCCCTGCTGGGCGAGGAACAGGAGTGCCTGGTTCAGGGCCAGGTCGACAGCGAGGCGCTGGTGGCGCTCGCCGGCCAGAAGTCCGAGATCCAGCAAAGGCTTGCCGAGACGGAAGCGCGCCGCCATCAGGTGCAGTGCCGACTGGGCTACCCCGATGACCGCGAGGGCACCCTGCAAGCCGCCCGTGACGCCGGCTGCGAAGCCGCCTGGCAGGCCACCATGGCACTCGCCAGGGAAGTCTCCCGCGCCAATCTGCGCTGTGGCGAACTGCTGGCCCTGCGCATGGAGCACAACCAGCGCATGCTCGACCAGATCCACCGCATCGCCAACGCCAGCGTCTACCAGCCCGACGGCCGCACCCGGCTGCAGCCCTCTCGGCTCAACGTCTCGGCCTGATTTCCTGGTTCAAGGTCTTGGCTCGCCGCTTGGACTCTCGACATCGGGCCTGACGCCTCCTCTCGGAAACACCTGCCCGGCTCTGCCACCTTGCCGGCATCAATGCCTGGCTCAGATCGCTATCGCGGGATGCGCGCCGGAGGCCGCCCAGCCCACCAGGGCCTCGCTTTCCAGCGGCGCACCGACAAGACGCCCCTGAATCCGGACAAGCCCCAGCGCCTTGACGGTATCGAGCTGTTCGGCGGTCTCGACCCCCACCGCCACCGCGACGAACTCCAGCGCCTCGAGGCAGCGCATCAGCGCCGCCACGCTCTGGCGCATGCTGGTGGAGGGATCGGCCAGGGTCTTGAGGGTCTCCGGCCCCAGCTTGCCCAGGGTCACCGGCAGCGAGGCCATGCCGAACAGGTCCACCGGGGAGCGGCCCAGCCCATCGACGCCGAGCCGCACGCCCAAAGCGACGATACGCCTTAACAGGTGGGACTGGCGGTGGCCCACCTCGAACAACCCCGCGCCATCCACCTCCAGGCACAACCAGTCGAGGCACTCGTGGCGATAGTGGCCGCCCGCCTCTTCCTGGGCACCCGCCTCCCCCTTCGCGCCAGACTCGCATAGCTGGCGCAGGTAGAGATCCAGGGCGCGGCCATCGAAGCCGTCCTGATCCAGCAGGCAATGGTGAATGTTCACCGAGATATCCCAGTCACCCAGCTCGGAGCCGGCCTCGCGCCAGCGCCTGCGCTGGGCCATGACTTCCTTGAGCACCCAGCGATCTAGCCGGTCGACCAGCTGCATTTCGGCGGCGAGTGCGACAAATTCCCCCGGCGCGACCTCGCCACGCTGGGGATGGCGCCAGCGCACCAGCGCCTCGAGCCCGCAGCAGCGCCGGGTGAGCAGATCGAACTGGGGCTGATACACCAGATAGAGCTGCTGATCGGGGAACATCAGCGCTTCCTGCAGCTCGTGACGGAAGCGCTGCTGGCGCTCCATCAGACGCTGCAGGCTGCCGTCGTAGAAGGCGAAACCTCCGGGCACGGCCTCTTCCAGCGCCTTTTCGGCGTGGGCCAGCAGCTCGCCGGTTTCCTCGCCGTCTTCCGGACACAGGACGATGCCGATGCGCGGCTCGATCAAGGCGGGCTGATAGCCGGGTAGGGTAAAGGGCGGTTCCAGCGCTTCGAGGCAGCGGTCGGCCACCAGTTGCATGGTCTCCGGCGTGACCGGATGCTCGAGCAGCACCCCCCAGCGTTCGCGATCGATCTGCACCACGCTGTCTTCCCGGCGCAGCACGTTGACCAGTCGGCGTCCGGCCCGGCGCGACACCCGCGACGCCATCTCGCCACCATGGTCCACCAGGATGCGCGACAGGCCGTGCAGCTCGACCAGCATCACGCCGAGGCGCTGACCAAGACGGTCGGCGCGATCGAAAGCGTGGGACAGGCGGTCCTCGAAGATCCAGGTACTGGCCACGTTGCCGATATCGGCATGGCGGCGATCCAGTACCGCGTCGGCGTCGGCGTCGAGATCGACGAAGGTGACCAGCCACATCAGCGGATCGGTGCCGGCGTCCAGGGACGCATCGGCGCCTCGGTCGAAGGCTACGCAGGACATCAGCCCCAGCCTGGCGCTGGCGCTGTCATCCACCGCAAGCCAGGCCTGCTGCCAGTCCTCGCCGGGTGACAGGGTATGGTAGCTGCCCCGCTCCCCCAGCAGATTGACGAAGGGGCGAAACAGCTCGTTGAGGTTGCGGCCCTGCAGCTCGCCACCGGTGGGACAGGCCAGCTCCGTCAGCGCGGTGTTGGCCCATAACAGGCGGTCATTGGCATCGATCAGCGCCAGCCCCACCGGGGCGCGGTCAAGCACCAGCCCCGCCACCACGGAGGGATGCCGGGCGACCTTGCCGGCGGAAGCCGCCTGCAACAGCGACGTCGGGCCCAAGCCCGCTGATCGATCCTTAGCCATGAGCCCTGCCCAGATAGAGGTAAGCGGTGCGCATTACCTAATATAACCACTATCGGCGAGGCCGGCGTACTCTTGAGGACCGACATGAACGGTTTTTACATGAACAGGGCTAGCGCGGACGCAGGCGCAGGGCGTCCATGCCACCGTCCACCGGCAGGCAGACCCCCACCGTCGAGCGATTGGCGGGATCGGCCAGATAGGCCACCGCCTGGGCCACCTCGGCGGCGGCGACCAGCCGTCCGTGGGGCTGGCGGGCCTCCAGCGCGGCACGCTCGGCCTCGGGGTCAGGCGCCTGCGCAAGCAAGCGGCCGATCCAGGGGGTATCCGCGGTGCCGGGCGAGACACAGTTGACCCGAATGCCCTGTTGCAGGTGATCGGCCGCCATGGCTCTGGTCAAGGCCAGCACGGCGCCCTTGGTCGCCGAGTACAGGGCCCTTTGCTGAATCCCCGCGGTGGCGGCGATGGACGCCATATTGACGACGGCGGCGGCGTCCGACTCGCGCAGATGAGGCAGCGCCGCCCGAGACACCCGCGCCATGCCGGCGACGTTGACCTCCCAGGCACGCGCCCACTCCTCATCCGGGTTGCCCGCGACATCACCCTGGGCGCCGATGCCTGCGTTGTTGACCACGATATCGATACGCCCCAACGCACTGGCGACCGCCGCCACCGCACGCTCTACCTGCTCACTGCTGGCGACATCGCACGCTTCCCAGTGGTGTTGATTGGCGGGATCTTCGCGATCCAGCACGGCAACGCGGGCGCCTTCAGCGGCCAGGCAGTCGGCGATCGCCGCGCCGATGCCAGAGGCGCCGCCGGTGACGATGGCCACCCGTCCTTCGAATCGAGCTGTCATGGATTAGCCCTCCCAGGCACGAAAGGTCTGACGCTGGCGGCCCAGGCCGTCGATCTCCACCTCGACCACGTCGCCCGGCTTGAGGTAGTCGAAGCGCCCCGAGACCGCTACCCCTTCGGGGGTTCCGGTAGAGATGACGTCGCCGGGCTCGAGCTGCATGTACTGCGACAGATCGCGCACGATCTCGGCGCAGCCGAAGATCATGTCCGAGGTGCGGGAGTCCTGGCGCGGCTCGCCGTTGACCCAGGAGCGCAGGCCCACATCGGCGGGATCGAAGGCGTCGGCGGTCACGATCCAGGGGCCCAGCGGCATATAGCCCGGGCTGCACTTGCCCTTGCTCCACTGGCCGCCGGAGACCTCGAGCTGGAACTTGCGCTCCGACAGATCGTTGGCGAGCACATAGCCACCGATGTGACTGGCCGCTTCCTCCAGCGAGTCGCAGTAGCTGGCGGTGCTGCCGATCACGATGGCGAGTTCGACCTCCCAGTCGGTCTTTTCCGAACCGCGCGCGATGGTGACGGTATCGTCGGGGCCGGCGACGGTGTTGGGCGTCTTGAAGAAGACGATGGGTTGCTTCGGCGGCTCGGCGCCGGACTCGGCGGCGTGGGCGGCGTAGTTCTGACCGATACAGATCACCGAGCCCACCGCCGCCACCGGCGAGCCGTGGCGCACCTCGTCGGCAAGCTCGACGGCGGTCAGCCGTCCGGCGTCCAGCAGCCGGCGAAGACGCGCCACGCCGTTGTCCTTCCAGAAGCCTGGCGCGAAGTCGCCCACCGGCGAGGCGTCGTAGAGCACGCCTTCGACCTCGACCAGCGGCATCTCGTTACCCATCGTTCCACGGCGCAACAGCTTCATGTGTTCTCCTTCAGCAGGCCTCGCGTCTGCAGTTCGTTCCAGAAGGCCTCGGGAATATGGCACGAGGCCAGTGCATGATTTCGCTTCACCTGCTCAGGCGAGCGCATTCCGGCCATGACGTTGACCACGGCGGGGTGGCGCCACGGAAAGGCCAGCGCCGCCGCCGGCAGGCTGACGCCGTGGGCTCGCGCCACCGCGGCGAGTTCGCGGGCACGCTCGAGCACCGCCTCAGGGGCCTGGCCGTACTCGTACCAGGCATCGGCGGGAGGCTCGTCACGCGCCAGCAGGCCCGAATTGAAGGCGCCGACGGCGACCACTCCGACCTGGTGTTCGAGACAGGCGGCCATCAGTCCTGTCTGTTCCTGCTCCAGCAGGGTGTAGCGACCGGCCAGCATGATCAGGTCGGGCCTGGCCTGATCGACGAAGCGCTTGAGCATGCCGGCGTCCTTGGAGCCCACGCCCCAGGCCGCGATCCTGCCCTGCTCGCGCAGGCGTTCGAGCTCGGGTACTGCCCCTGTCAGGGCTTCCTCGAAGCGGTCCGTGGGCTCTTCCGGGTCATGGATCCAGAGGATGTCCACCGACGCCATGTCGAGGCGCGCAAGCGAGGCCTCCAGGCTCTGCCTGACGCCATCGGCGGTGTAGTCACGCCGCCGGGTCAGGTCATCGGCCACGTGGAAGCCGTTGGCCTCGTCGCTGCCCTGCGGGGCAGGATTGGATTCCAGCAGGCGCCCCACCTTGGTGGAGATGACGTAGTCGTCCGGCGAACGCCCCTTGAGCGCCTTGCCCAGGCGCTGTTCGGACAGCCCGAGCCCGTAGTGCGGGGCCGTGTCATAAAACCTCAACCCCAGCTCCCAGGCGGTGTCCACGGCGGCCAGGCAGTCCTGTTCGGGGGTGACCTTGCCCATGTTGCCGAACTGCGCCGCACCGACGCCGAGGCCTTCGAAGGCACGGCGCAGCTTGGGCGGCAGACGGCTGGCGATCGGCGATGTCGTCATCCGGCATCCCTCCTGTGATAGATGTTCAAGGCGTTGTCCTCGGCAACGGCCTGGCGCTTTTCTGCGGGCACCCGCGCCAGCACCCGCTCGCACCAGTCCTTCGGGTCCTGGCTGATCGGGCTGTCGCTGCCGAGCAGGCAGCGCTCGGCACCGAAGGTCTCAAGCGCCACGTCGACGATGTCCGCGGCGTGGCGCTCGAGCTCATCGGCGTCGCGGCACTCCGCCGGCAGCCCGGACAGCTTGCAGTGGACCCTGTCGAGCTCGGCCAGGCGCGCCAGATTGCGCTGCCAGGCCTCTCGCGCGACGCCATCACGCGGGTTCGGCTTGCCCATATGGTCGAGCACCACCGTCAACTCCGGCACCCGCTCGAGCAACGCCAACAGGCGCGGCAGCTCCCGGTCCCTGACGCAGGCATCGAAGGGCAGGCCCCAGTCGGCCAGACGCTTCAGGCCCTCGACCAAGGCCGCCGAATCAAACAGCTCGCGGTCCTGCAGCAGGCGTCTGACGCCGACCACCTGGGGCACCTCGGCCAGACTCGCCAGCGCCCGCTCGGCCTGGGGAAGCTCCAGCGCGACGCTCGCCACCACGCCGTGGACCCGCGGGTCCTGCTCGGCCAGCGAGATCAGCCAGGCGGCTTCCTCGGCGGGGTCCGGGGCGTCGGCCTCGACCAGCACGTAACGGCGGCCCTGGCCATCGGGAATCGGCGCCCTGGCGGGCAGGCCCGCATCGGCGAGCCAGGGAATCCGCACCGCACCGGTGTCCCAGACGTGAAGGTGGGTATCGATCATCACGGAACGCCTATGGTCAGCAGAAAGTTGGAGTAGGGGCGGCACTCGCCGGTGGCCACCACCAGGCACACCTCGGGGCCGCGGCAGGCGTCATAGAAGGCCCAGCGATCCAGGCTCGACCAGGCGATCTGCTGGCCTCCCCCATGGCGGTGGTCGGCCAGCCGCTGGCGGCACTCGACCACCGATTCGGAGGCGCCGCCCTCGGCGTCGGCCATGTAGGCGACCTCTTCCACGAACACCGCCTGGGCCAGCGTCTCCATCACCGACAGCACCGGCACCATGCCCTCGCACAGGTTGAGGTAGACCCGGCTCGCCGCTGGCGGCGCACCGGTCGAATGCGGATAGAGCGCGTCGGCCACCAGCACCCTGGCGCCGTGTCCGGCGGCGGCCAGGCCCTCGAGCAATGGCGGATTGAGCAGCGGGCCGCGGATCATGCCGGCACCGCCTGGCGCCGACGGGTCCACTCGGTGCCGTTCGGCCAGGCCCAGGCCGCCAGCGTCTCGGCCTTGATCTCGGCGGAATACCCCGGCTCACGCGGCAATGTATAGGCGCCATCTCGCACGACGCAGGGGTCGACGAAGTGTTCGTGCAGGTGATCGACGAATTCGGCCACCCGCCCGTCCACGGGACCCGACACCGCGATGTGGTCGATCATCACCAGGTGATTGACCAGCTCGCACAGCCCCACCCCGCCGGCGTGGGGGCAGACGGGCTTGCCGAACTTCCTGGCCATCAGCAGCACCGGGATGATCTCGTTGACGCTGGCAAGACGGCAGGAGTCGATCTGCACGTAGTCGACCGCGTTGGCCTGCAGCAACTGCTTGAACAGCACCCGGTTCATGCCATGCTCGCCGGTGGCGACGCCGATGCCGAGCGGACGCACGCCATCGCCGATGCTGCGATGCCCCAGCACGTCATCCGGGCTGGTGGGCTCTTCGATCCACAAAAGGTCGTGATGGGAAAGCGCCTCGACCCGCTCGATGGCCTCGGGCACCTCCCAGATCTGGTTGGCGTCGATCATCAGCGCCACGTCGGGGCCGATCACCGAGCGGGCGATCCCCAGGCGACGCTCGTCGTCCTCGGGATTGGCGCCGACCTTGAGCTTGATATGGCGGTAGCCATCGTCCATCGCTTCCCGGCACAGGCGGGCCAGCTTCTCGTCCGAATAGCCGAGCCACCCCGCCGAAGTGGTGTAGCAGGGGAAGCCCTGCTCGCTCAGCTCGGCGATGCGCTCCTGCTGGAAGGGCCGCTGTTCCTTGAGCATCGCCACCACCTCCTCGGCGCTCAGCACGTCACCCAGGTAGCTGAGATCCAACTGCTCGACGAGCACCTCCGGCTCCATCTCGCAGACAAGACGCCACAGCGGCACTCCCGCATGCCGGGCCGCCAGGTCCCAGACGGCGTTCATCACCGCCGCCCGCGCCAGGTGCACCACCCCCTTGTCCGGGCCCAGCCAGCGAAGCTGCGAATCCGCGGCGAGTTCACGATAGACCGCCCCCGGAGACCGGCAGACCTCGGCCGCGTCCCGGCCGACCAGCGGCTGGGCGAGGGCCTCCATGGCCTGCAGGCAGATCTCGTTGCCGCGACCGATGGTGAAGGTGAAGCCGCACCCATAGAGCGCGCTGTCATCGGTGACCAGCCTGAGATAGGCCGCCGAGTAGTCGGCGTCCTTGTTGACCGCGTCGGAGCCGTCGCTGCTGTCAGAGGTGGGAAAACGCAGATCCACCAGTTCGATTGAGGTGATGACGGACACGTATCGTCCTCCAGATTCATCAGATGTATTAAAGTGCTGCCGAAGTTTTCGATAGAATGGCGGGATTCGATCACCCCTTCCGAGCCGGAGCCCCTGCCATGACGCCGCCGCCCCCGTCCGAAAGCGACCAACGCCGCCCCTCCCAGTACGAGGTGGTGGTGCAAGGCATCCAGGAGATGATCGTCTCCGGTGAAATCGCTTCCGGCGACCGCCTGCCCGTCGAGTCGATCCTCGCCACCCGCTTCGCTGTCTCGCGCAGCTCACTGCGTGAAGGGGTCAGGGCGCTGGTCGCCATGGGCATCCTCGAGACCCGCCAGGGCTCCGGCACCACCGTTACCTCGCTGGACCCGGGGCTGCTGCTGAAGCCCCTGGAGTTCTGGGCGGGCATCCAGGCCGGGACCTCGTCCCGCGACCTGCACAATGTGCGCCAGGCGCTGGAGGTGGAGGCCGCGGCGGTGGCGGCGCTGCGCCGAACCGACGAGGACATCGAGCGCCTGAAGGCCGTACTGGCCGAGGCCGAGCCCGCCATCCAGGCGCTGGACCACGAAGGCGCCATGGCCGCCGACCTGGAGTTCCACCTCAGCCTGGCGAGGATTTCCCGCAACCCCGTGCTGGTCGCCCTGCTCGAGGCACTGTCGCGGCCGACCCTGCGGATGCGGCTGTGGCAATCGATCCACCTCGGCGGTCGTATCGCCATCACCCACCAGGAGCACCTGGCCATCCTCAATGCCGTTGTCGCCGGCGACCCCAGGGGCGCCCATGCCGCCATGCAGACTCACCTCGCTCAGGTCGCCGTGGTGCTGCGGGACACCCCCGATTCGCGTTAAGGCGCTGCCAGTTCAAGAGACGCCAGCTCAGGCCAGATCACCCTCGTTGCTGGTCTCGGGCCGCGGATGACGCTGCACATAGACGCCGAAGGCCACGATCACCGCGAAGCACACCGCCACCACCAGGTAGCTGGTCTGGGCCGAGGTGATATCGATCAGCCAGCCCTGGGCCAGCGGCACCAGGGCGCCACCGACGATCGCCATCACAAGACCTGCGGCGCCGTACTTGGTGTCCTGCCCCAGCCCCTCCAGCGAGATGCCGTAGATGGTGGGGAACAGCAGCGAGATACAGGCGCTCAGCAGCACCAGGGCCACCGCCCCGATCAGGTTGCCGCTGAACACCGCCACCAGCGACAGCGCGACACCGAGCACGCACATCCCGGTCATCAGCTTGCGCGGGTCCACCCGACCCATGACACCGACCATGACGAAGCGCGACACCAGGAAGACCAGCAAGGAGGCCTGCAGCCAGTAGCCGGCCTCTTCGCTGCCGACGCCCAGCGCCTCGGTCACGTAGTGGATGGTGAAGGTCCAGGTGCAGGTCTGGGCGGCCACGTTGAAGAACTGCGCCACCACCCCGAAGGCGTAGCGACGGTTGCGCACCAGCCGGCCGAGGCGACTCCCCGACAGCGCCACCGTCTCGCTCTTGCGGTCCGCCATCAGCGCCTCGTGGCGCGGCACCCGCACCATGGCAATAGCAATCGCGATCACCACATAGACCAGCGCCAGGGTGATGTAGGGGCCCATCACCGCCTGCAATTCCGCCGACTGCATCTCGGTCAGCGCCTCCTGGGTCAGCGAGGCGCGCTGCTCGGCGGTGGCCGGATTGACGTGGGGCAGGATAAACACCGCGGCCAGCAGCACCCCCAGGTTCGACCCCACCGGGTTGAAGGACTGGGCGAAATTCAGCCGCCGTGTGGCGTTCTCACGCGGGCCCATCGCCATCACGTAGGGATTGGCGGAGGTTTCGAGGATCGACAGCCCGGCCGCCAGGGTGAACAGCGCCACCAGGAACATTGAGTAGGTCATCATCTGGGAGGCCGGCATGAACAGAAGCCCGCCGGTGGCCGCCAGCAGGAGGCCGATCAGCACGCCGCCCTTGTAACCCAGGCGCGAATTGATCCAGGCCGCCGGGATCGCCAGGGCAAAATAGGCGCCGTAGTAGGCGAACTGCACCAGTGACGCCTGCAGCGCGCTCATCGAGAACACCGAGCCGAACACCGACACCAGGGGGTCGGTCAGATTGCCGGCGAGACCCCAGGCGGCAAAGCAGGTGACGATAAGCACAAAGGGCACGGTCATGCCCCTGTGCAGAAAAGAGGACTTTTCCGGCGCCGACTGTTGCTCAGCCGCCGCGGTAGAGGATGCATCCACAAGTGACTCCTTGTATGTATTTGTATGTGGTTATCGAGACAATTGATCAGATGAATTTAGCTAGTGAGGGAGAAACTAGTCGAGGGGCCACGTGAATACAAGGAATGACGGATAAGACAAACGTCTTAGGAGGCTTGGCGAAAACCATTGCAATTCACTGTTTAAAGCGAGTTTTTATCGCTAAGGCGTGGAGCAAAAAAGCTCAACGAGGGAACAGCACCAAGTGCGCCAGGCGAATGGCTTAGGCATTGCTCACTGACCTTCGCGAGAGATAGATACGATGAATAGGTCAGCCTGGCTGGCTATCGCCACGCGGGGGGGGGCTAAAGAGGAGAGAAAGATGAGAGAGAGGGGGAGAAAAGACAGGGGCGCGAGAAGACAGGGCCTGAGTAGAGAGCGAGAGAAGAGAGGGTGCAAGAAGAGTGGGAAGAGAAGCAGGGATGCAGAGGCGTCACGCTGGGACGGGAAAAGGCTCGAGGAGCGCAGGCACTTTTCAGGCAAGCCCTAGGAGAGTCGCAATGCCAGCTCCGCCTGCCCCACCAAGGCCTGCCGATGAATATCGAGCAGATGACGGTAGTCCTCGCCAAGGGCGTCCTGCATACCCGTCGCCTCAAAGCGTTCGAGTAACTCACTCGCCCAGGCCACCACCTCCTGATACCGGGAAAGCGCGTCCAACAGGGCCTCGTCGGAGACCACCTCCACGGCGCTATCGATCAGGACATCTTCGACCAGGACATCCTGCGAAACGCTTGACGGGTTGGTGTTATTCATTCGTGACTCCTGGGGCCAAGACGGCTGTTGATGGGGGCCTGTGTCCGAGACTGCTGTGACCGAGCCTGCCGTAACCGAGATAGCCGCAACAAGGTTGGCCGGGCCTATAAATGCCGACAGGCGCCAGAGGCGCCTGTCGGGGTTGGGCCGCAAAGGAGCGACCCGCGGAGGAGCAAGTCAGCCAAGGGCTGACAACCCACCTAGCCTTTAGCCCAGCAGGGACAGCACGGACTGCGGCACCTGGTTGGCCTGGGCCAGCACGGAAGTACCGGCCTGCTGCAGGATCTGGGCGCGAGTCATATTGGCCACTTCCACCGCGTAGTCGGCGTCTTCGATACGCGAACGGGCGGCAGACAGGTTGGTCTCGTTGGTGCTCAGATTGGTAATCGCAGATTCGAAGCGGTTCTGGATGGCACCAAGGTCGGAGCGCAGGTTGTCGACTTGACTCAATGCATCATCAAGGGCTGAAAGCGGATCAGTCGTTTTAGCCACAGTGGAAAGTTCATCACCACGTGTAACCTCTCCAGAATCGCTATCAATTATTGCTTCATAGTACTTGGTTTCAGTACCGCTAGTATCTTTCACCACATAGTCAGGCGCACCTTCCTCCGCACCGGAGTACGCAAAAGTGTTACTAGCGTCTGAACCCGTCAAAGTTACAGCTTCTTTAACTGTAGTGACGGTCTCAAGTCCAGCGCCGGGAGAAGCGTTAATCGAACCAAGAGTGACGCCGCCATCAGCGGCTACAGTTACGTCGTATTTACCGTTAGCTGATCCGGTAGTATCGCCAGAGTATGTGACGTAATAGTTCCCAGCGTCGTCCTGTTCAAAGTCACCGAAGGAGCCATCACCGGTTCCGGGCGCTGTAAAACCAGAAGAATCAAGTGTAACGTCATCACCAATGCGCGCTTGCGTGGAGGCCGCAGATGCAACGTCACTTTCAGTGAGGGCATTTGCTACATTGAAGGAACCCAGACCGAGAGATTCAGCATCCATCTTCTGCAAATCGATGGTGATAGTCTGGCCATCTTCAGAGCCTACCTGGATATCGATAGTTGTCTTAGAACCATCCAGCACCTTGGTACCGTTAAAGTCGGTCTGTTCTGAGATGCGGTCAATCTCGTCGAGACGTGCGGTAATTTCATCCTGAATGGATGAGAGGTCAGACGATGAGTTGGTACCGTTCTGCGCCTGAACCGTCAGTTCACGCACACGCTGCAGGTTGTCGTTGACCTGATTCAGAGCACCTTCCGCGGTCTGTGCGACAGAGATACCGTCGTTGGCATTGCGCTGAGCGGTGGACAGACCGGTGATCTGTGCGCTCATGCGGTTGGCGATGGCCTGGCCGGCGGCGTCGTCCTTGGCGCTGTTGATGCGCAGGCCGGAGGACAGGCGCTCCATGGAGGTGGTCAGGGCGCTCTTGGACGCGTTGAGGTTCTGCTGACCAATCATGGAAGTGATATTGGTATTGATCACGGACATGGTGTCATCCTTCCTTAAAGAGTTGGGCTCCATTGGCGGACCGTCTTGGCCTGCCGCAACGGCGCCGTTGGCCGTTACCCTCTTTATCGGTGGCTCGCCGAAAAGCTTTAGCCCTGGCCTGCAAATTTCTTTGGAAGGCCTCTTTCCAGGGGTCCTGCCTGGGCTCTTCCTGGACTCTTGCCTGGGGGCTTGCTTGACCGCCTGCTGGGCCGTCTACGGCTGCTTTTCACCGGGTCTGCGCCGGCTCTTCACCGGGTCTGCACCCGCTCTCCATCAGGTCTGCATCAGGCCTGCGCCTGCTCTTTACCGGCTCGCTACCCGCCTCCCATCGGGTCTGTGACTGTTCTGCATGCTTTCCTGTGCCTTCTTTGTGCCTATTCGCTGACGCATCTTCTCTACGGTTGTCCCCCTCTCGCCCTTGCTGGACGCTGACTCTGGTAGTGGATGCTGACATCAGGGGCTAGCACTCGCGGTTGATTGAGGTATGTTGAAGACTGTTTTGGTGCCATTTCGAGCAAACGCGTCCAGGGATACCGGACCGCCCGTCCAAAGGCGCCTTTGCCTCGGGCGGTAGACGCACCACGGTGGCCGCTATCAACGCTGTCGCCTGCCATGCTGTGAGGATGGCGAGTCTTCGTCATAGCGTCGGAAGGACAAGGAAATGAGCGCCCGGAAGCAGGGTCGCCAAGGGGGTCGTGGGTAGGATGCCGTTTAGACTGCGCGATGTGGCGGAAGATGCCTGGCTGCTGATGGCCTCCAGCGGACTGCTGATGGTCGGCGCTGCGGGTCTCGCCGCCTGGTTGATCCACCCGGTGGAACAGCCGCTGCTGGTCCCCGATGTGGCGCTGGCAAGCCTCGCTGGCGGCGGCGGCGTTCTGCTGCAGGTACTGCGCAGACCGCGTGGCCGCAGCGTCTGCGGCCTGATGATGCTGCTGCTGGCGCTGTACGCCATCGTCCATGACCTGGTCGCCAGCGGCCCTGCCGACGTGCAGTCGCTGCTGACCGGCGGTCCGCGCATGACCAGCTGGGCGGGCCTGGCGATGCTGCCGGGCTGCGTGGCCCTGATGATCGGGGTGGAGCATCGCCAGGGCTCCTTCTGGTGGCGGTTGTCGGGGGGGCTGCTGCTGCTGATCGGCGCGATCTTTACCGTCTGGCTGGTGATTCCTGGCCAGGCACCCAAAGTCTGGGAGGTGACCCGCAGCACCTCGCCCATGGCGGTGTGTCTGCTCTACCTGATCGCCGGCCCGGCCTCGCTGGTGGCTGCCTCACGCCCGCCCAACCGCCCGCTGCGCCTGCAACGCGCCAGCATCGCGGTGGCCTGTGCCGGGGTACTGCTCAGCAGCCTGGCCTGGCTGTCGCTCAACCATGTGCGCCAGAGCCACGTCCAGCAGGACGCCGCCAATACCCTGACCAACATCGAAGAGCGCGCACGCGGCCAGATGGCGCTACACCAGCGCTGGCTCGACCGCCTGGCCAACCGTGCCGGCGAGCAGACGACCGACGCCAATACCCTGGCCGACGTCATCACCTTCTATCTGCGAGACGTACAAAGCCTGGAGAGCCTGGCGCTGTATCGCGGCGACCAGCGGCTATGGCTGCGCTCACGGCGTGCTCAGGACAGCGTCTGCCGCTTGAGCGAGGCACTGCCCAGGCCGGCCCGCGGCGAACTACGGCTGGAGTTGCCCGACAACCCGCTGGCGACGTCGGCACGTATGGTCAGGACCCTGGCCGATGACGACCTGCGCCTGGTCGCCTGCATCGATCTGCCCGGCACCCTGGCCCCCAGTAACCGCAGCGTTGCCGACCGCACCCTGCTGGCCGTCACCGACAGCCAGGGCGTCTGGTGGTGCGGTTTTGGCGAAGACACCTGGCAGGTCAAGGACCCGACCCTACCCAGACTGGCCGAGCAGACCCTGGAGCTGGACGGGCGCACCCTGTCCCTGCGTGCACTGCCAGGCCCGGACAGTGACTGGTGGCTGGCGGGTAGCCTGCCGGCGCTGATCACCCTGATCGGGTTGGTCATGTCCTACAGCCTGGCCATCAGCCTGTCACTGATGCGCACCCTGCTGTGGCAGACCCAGAGCCTGGTGGCCGCCCAGGACCAGCTCGAAAGCTACCAGGGCATCCAGTCGATGATCGCCAGGGAGGCGCCACTGACCGAGACCCTGGAGGCCTGCTGCAGACTGTTCGAGGGCCACCTCCCCAATGCCATTGCCACCGTGCTGACGCTGGACCCCGGCGGCGAGACCCTGAGCCTGGCGGCGGGCCACAGCCTGCCATCGGAGATGGCACCGCTGCTCGCCAGAACCCCGGTGGGCGGCACCTTCGGCACCTGGGCCAGCGCCGCCGCGGCGAGGGCCCCCCGGGCCAGCGACGACATCACCGAGGACCCGGCCTGCGCCGGCGTGCACCCGCGCCTGCGCGACGGCGAGTTGATGGCCTGCTGGGCCTATCCGGTCGTCGCCAGCGATGAACGCCTGCTGGGGGTGGTCAGCCTGTTCTTTCGACACTCGCCGGCACAGCAGGCCGAGCCCAGCAGGCGTATCGAGCGCTGCCTGGAGCTGGTCGCCCTGGCGGTGGAACGCGACCAGGACCGCCAGGCGCTGTTCCAGAGCGAACAGCGCTACCGCTCGTTGTTCACCTACAACCCCGACGCCATCTACTCCCTCGACCACGAAGGCATCTTCGTCGCCGCCAACACCACCTGCTCGACCCTCACCGGAGTGCCGCTGGGCGACATCCTGGGGCGGCACTACGAGGTGTTCGTCAAGGAATCGGATCGCTCCTGGGTGCGCGACGCGGTGCGCAAGACGCTCAAGGGCGAGGTCACCCGCTACACCCTGCCCATCACTACTCCGCTGGGCAGGCGGGTAATGGACATCACCAACCTGCCGATCATCATCGACGGCGACATCAGTGGAACCTTCGGCATCGCCAAGGACGTGACCGAGCGCCACGCCCAGGAGACCCAGCTGCGCATCCTGCAGCGCAGCGTCGAGGCCAGCATCAATGGCATCGTGATCGCCGATGCGCGCTCGCCGGAGCTGCCGATCATCTACGCCAACCCGGCCTTCATGCGCATGACCGGCTATCCGGAGGAAGAAGTGCTGGGGCGCAACTGTCGCTTCCTGCAGGGTGAGGAGAGCGATCCACAGGTGGTGGCACGTATTCGCCGCCAGCTGGCAAACCACAGCGAAGTCCGCGCCACCCTGCTCAACTACCGCAAGAACGGCGAGGCCTTCTGGAACGACCTCTACATCTCGCCGGTGATGGACACCGATGGCGAGGTCTCTCACTTCGTCGGCGTCCAGCACGACATCTCCGAGCACAAGGCCTACGAGGAAAGCCTGGCCTACCATGCCAGCCACGACGCCCTGACGGGCCTTGCCAATCGCGCCCTGTTCGAGGATCGTCTGCGCCACGATTTCGCCCTGGCCAAGCGCCAGTCCCACCACCTTGGCGTGCTGTTCATCGACCTGGACGAGTTCAAGCCGATCAATGACAGCCTCGGCCACGACGTCGGCGACAAGGTGTTGATCCAGGTCGCCCAGCGGCTCACCGAGGCGCTCAGGCCCGGGGATACCGTGGCCCGCTTCGGCGGCGACGAGTTCGTGGTGCTGCTGCCGGACCTCGACGAGCCCGAGCAGGCGGTGACCCTGGCCGAACGTCTGCTGCCGAAGGTGGCCCAGGCCTACCGGGTCGGCGAGCATGAGCTGCACGTTACCGCCAGCATCGGGGTGGCGGTGTCCAGCGACGTCACCATCGAACCGATGCAGTTGCTGCAGCAGTCCGACATGGCCATGTACCAGGCCAAGCACCAGGGACGCAATGCGCTGCAGCACTTCAGCCAGGACATCACCTGGGGGGTAAACGAGCGGGTGGCGATGCGCCATGACCTGCAGGCCGCCATCGACGGTGAGCAGCTACGCCTGCACTACCAGCCGGTGTTCGACAACCACCGGGCGATCATCGGAGTCGAGGCGCTGTTGCGCTGGGAACATCCGGTACGCGGCCAGGTGCCGCCCCAGGACTTTATCGCCCTGGCCGAGGAAACCGGCCAGGTCATCGCCATCAACCACTGGGTGCTGACCCGCGCCTGCAGCGACCTGCAGCTCCTCAACGAGGCCGGCTTCGAGGGCCTGGCGGTGGCGGTCAACCTGTCGCCGCTGCAGTTCCGCCGGGCCAACTTCCTCGAGACCGTACGCGACACCCTGAACCAGACCGGCATCGAGGCCCACCAGCTCACCCTCGAGCTGACCGAGGGCATCCTGATGCACGACACCCCGAACGCCATCGAGACGCTGCAGTCGCTGCGCGACATGGGCGTCGAGGTGGCCATCGACGACTTCGGCACCGGCTTCTCGAGCCTTGGCTACCTCAAGCACCTGCCGGTCAGCACGGTGAAGATCGATCGCACCTTCGTCCAAGGGCTGCCGGACAACCAGGAGGATGGCGCCATCCTTCAGGGGATCATCGCCATGGCCCACCACCTGGAGTTGATGGTGGTGGCCGAAGGCATCGAGCACGAGGCCCAGCACGAGTTCCTGCTGCAGCATCATTGCGACGCCTTCCAGGGCTTCCACCTGGCCCACCCCATGCCCTTCGAGCGCTTGACCCGCTTTCTCGGCGAGCATCGCCTGGCCAGCCAGCGCGACGCCATCGACCGCTCGCGGCGCAAGCGTCACTCCCAGGCCTGACAACGCTTGATCGGTGTCACGCCCCCGCCGAGTGTCTAGCCTGAACAAGGTTGTCAGCCTAAAGATCCGGCACATTCGGCCGATACTCCGAGACAACGTATGCCAGATGTCGTCGAGGAGTCCCGCTGGTGCCGGACCAACAAGAATTCGAGGAAGTACGCGCCCCCCAGGAAATCGCCAGGCTGCTGGACTGCTTGAGCGGCCCCCAGGGGGCCGCACTGGCGTGGGAGGAAGGCAATGGAACGCCGACACCAGTGCTGCTGATGGAGGTTGCCCCGGGGGAGTCCATCACCCTGGACATCACCGCGGTGGAGGGTCTTCACCGCCAGCTTAAGCAGGGCAAGCCCTTTCGTCTGGTCGGCTACTGCGAGGGCATGATCACCCGCACTCCGGCGATCACGGCCGCGGACGGTGAGGTGACCACGGCGCCGAGTGAGGCGGAACTGTCGCGGGAAGCCAGCCGCTCCCCCGGCCAGGGCGTGCCGCTGCGCCGGCTGTGGCGCTGCCCCTACCCGAACCAGCTGGAGCGGCTGCAGCGCCGTCAGAGCTTTCGCGCGCGCCTGCGCCTGGGCATGGCCGCCGAGGCGGTGCTCAGAGACGGCGATAGCCAGGACTTGCACGGCGACCTGATCGATCTGTCGGTGGACGGCTGTCGCCTCGACCTCCCGCGCACCGCCGCTCCTGTGCTGACCAACAGAGAGCTGCCGGTGCCGCTGGAGCTGGGCTTTCCCGATGGTACCCGTCTGGCGCTCCAGGCCGTCGTGCAACATCATCGCTTCGACCCCGAACGGCGGCTGGTCGAGGCCGGCTTTCGCTTCATCGGCGTCGGTGCCCACCAGGATCGCACCCTGTGGAAGCTGGTACGCGAGGTCGAGCGTGAGGCCGCGCGCATCGCCGAAGGGGTGGATTCCAGGCGTCCACCATCGCCGCTGTTTCAGCTACCGGCAGGGCGCCGCGGCCCGCGCCTTGGCCGTCGCGAGGCGGAAGCCTACCCCACCGTCATGACCCAGCGGCTGTCGCGGGTAGCCGGCTACCTGCACGCCCAGGCGATGGAGCTGATTCAGGGCGGCTGCATCCACGGCCCGCGCCTGTCGCGCCAGGCCGACCACCTGCTGGCCCTGTACGACGAGGACCGCGACGGCGTGCTGTTCGCGCTGAGGTTCCTGACCCGCGAGTCCTGGCCGGTACGCCATGGCCTGTCGGTGGCGATCCTGTTGATCGACCTGCTGGAAGACAGCCTGCCCGGCGAGTTACGCAAGTCCATCGTCGCCAGCGCCATGATTCATGACCTGGGCAAGGTGCTGCTGCCCGAGCCCCTGCGCCTGACGCCGACCTTCGGCGACGCCGAACGCAATCGTCTGATCAAGCACGTGGGCTGGCTGCGCGAGCGCCTCAGCCACTGCGCCTGGATCAACGCCTCGGTGTTCGAGGCCACCGCCTGCCAGATCAACGAGCGCCTCGACGGCAGCGGCTATCCCGCCGGCATCCGCGACGACGAGCTACGTGAGCTGGCCCGGGCCAGCGCCGTGGTCGACGCCATCGATGCCATGCGTGCCCAGCGCCCCGACCGTCCGCCCTGGCGTCTCGCGGCGATCTACCGCTACCTGCTCGACCACCCCGACAAGTTCGACACCAGCTGGGTCAAGCGCTTCATCCGGCGCTTCGGTCTGTACCCGATCGGCTCGCTGGTGCGCTTTGACGACGCCTCGCTCGGCTGGGTACTGGCGCTGGACGACCAGGGCCGGCCCTCGCGGGTACAGCGCATGGCCGGCAAGCCGCCCAGCCAGGTCCCGCGGGAGCCGCTGATCGGCCCGCTGGTGGAAGGCGAGACGCTGGCCGCGCTGGGCGAGATCCAGGCCGAGGTGATCATCGGCGCCTGACGCTCAAGTCCGATGAGCACCCGCCGATAACCCGATATACCAAGCACAAGGACGCCTGTTCGAGCCACTGGCCTGCCGGCGTTCTGTCACACTGCCCCCATCACACAGGAAGGACGACATGGCCTCGATCTCATCGCTCGGCATCGGCTCCGGTCTCGACCTCAACGGGCTGCTCGATCAGCTCGAGGCGGCGGAGCAAAAGCAGCTGGAGCCCATCGTGGCCCAGCAGGCGAGCTATCAGGCCAAGATCTCCGCCTACGGCACCCTGGAAGGCGCGCTGAACAGCTTCCAGGAGGCGGTCGACAAGCTCGGCGACCCGGCGCTTTACCAGAGCCTGTCCAGCAGCGTCGAGGGCGAGGGTATCAGTGCCAGCGCCAGCGAACTGGCGAGCCCCGGCCGCTACGACGTCGAGGTGACCCGGCTGGCCCGAGCCCAGAGCCTGGCCAGCGATGGCTTCGACGCCAGGGACAGCGAGCTGGGCGCCGGTACCCTGAGCCTTACCGTGGGTGGCGAAGACGTCAGCATCAGCCTGAGCCAGGAAGACAGCACCCTGGAGGGACTGCGCGACGCCATCAATGACGCCGAGGCCGGCGTCAGCGCCTCGATCATCAACACCGGCGACGCCGACAATCCCTACCGTCTGGTGCTGTCGAGCGACAAGACCGGCGCCGAGGCGTCGATCAGCGCCGTGAGCTTCGTGCCGGATGACGCTGCCGATACCGAGCTGCAGACCAAGCTGGCCTTCGACATCGCAAGCCCCGACCCCGACGACACCGGCGCCGGCATGCACCAGTCGGTGGCCGGTGAAGACGCGGCACTGACGGTCAACGGCATCGCCATCACCAGTGCCTCCAACAGCGTCGAGGGGGCCATCGAGGGCGTCGACCTGACCCTGACGGACGTCGGCGAGACCACGGTCAAGGTCGAGTACAACAACCTGGCCCTGCGTGAGGCGGTCAGCGGCTTCGTCGACAGCTACAACGAGCTCAAGGACACCATGGGCACGCTGACCAGCTTCGACGCCGAGAGCGGTGCCTCGGGCGAACTGCTTGGCGACGCCACCCTGCGCAGCATCGAATCGCGGCTGCGCGGCACCCTGTCCGGCGGCGTGGCCCAGGGTGACTTCCGCACCCTCAGCGATATCGGCATCACCCTGCAGCTCGACGGCACCCTTGAACTCGATGACGAGCGCCTGGACGAGGTCATCTCCAGCGAGCGCGGCGACCTGGCCGACTTCTTTACCGGTGGCGAGGACGGGGTAGGTCTTGCCGACAGCCTCGACGACACCCTGGGCGCCATCCTCGATGACGGCGGCCTGCTCGACAATGCTACCAGCGGGCTCGAGACCCGCATGGAAAGCCTCGACCGCCAGTACGAGCGCACCGAGCAGAGCATCGATGCCACCGTGGAGCGCTACCGCAGCCAATTCGGACAGCTGGACAGCATGATCGCCAGCATGAACCAGACCAGCAGCTACCTGACCCAGCAGTTCGATGCGCTGAACGCCCAGCTGAACCAATAGCCCTGAGCCCGCCAGACCCAGCCGAGGAGACAACCAATGACACAAGCACAGGCCACCTATGGCCGCGGCGCCGGCGCTTACGCCCGCATGGGGGTGGAGAGCGGCGTGATGTCGGCCAGCCCCCACCAGTTGATCGTGATGCTGTTCGACGGCGCCCAGGCGTCGATTCGCGCCGCCCGCCTGCACCTGGAAGACGGTAATATTCCGGCCAAGGGCGCCGCCATCTCCAAGGCACTGGATATCGTCAACAGCGGCCTGCGCGCGGTGCTGGACGGCGAGCAGGGCGGCGAGGTGGCACTGCAGCTCGACAGCCTCTATGACTACATAGCGCGCCGCCTGCTCGACGCCAACCTGCGCAACGACGCCAGTGGCCTCGACGAAGCCGAACGCCTGATCGAGGATATCGCCTCGGCCTGGCGCGAGATCGGCACCACCACCCACTCCTGAGCGCTTGAGGTCCTAGATGCCACCGCTTGCCGAGTACCACGGCCCAGATACCCAAGGCCCAGATACCCAAGGCCCCCTGCTGTCTCGCTACGAGGCACTGCTGGCGATGACCGAACGGATGCTGTCGCTGGCCGCCGACCACGCCTGGGACGAGCTGATTGCTATTGAGGGCGACTATGTCAGCCAGGTTGCCGCTCTCGACAGCGCTGCACGTGATGGAGCGACACTCGATGGCGCGGCACCGATGGCAAGCCTCGACGCCGACGAGCGCCAGCGCCTGGGCAGCCTGCTGGAGGCCATTCTGGTCAATGATCTGGCGCTGCGAGAAAAGCTGGTTCACCGCCGCGACGAACTCGGCGAACTGCTCAAGGTGTCGCGCAACCAGCAGGACCTGCACCGCGCCTACGCCGGTGGCCGGGTGGTCAACGCCGGCACCCGCTTTCGACGCGAGACGCCGTGAGCGGCATCACACCGCTGATCGATACCCTGCTCCACCAGGTGCTGGGCAAGCGTGTCGACGTGCCCCCGACCAAGGACCCCAACGCCCCGGTCCAGCCGGTGGACCCGGGACGGGGGCCAGGCGCGGTCCATAGCGACTCGCGCCTGGACGCACGGCGGCCGCAGCAAGCCGCCGCCACCACCGGCCAGCGCCCGGCAACACCGAACGCCGAGGTCCCCACCGACAGCGATCGTCCCGCCTCCACCATCACCCGATTGAGCGCACCGGGCGCTCGCATCGCCGAGCTGCTGGCGCGTTTTCCGGCGCCGCCCTCGGCGTTGACATCGACGGGTCCCCTGCTGACGGCGAGCCCCGCCCAACAAGCACCCCAGAGCGCGTCGCCGTCGACGCTAGGCGCCACACACGGCGCCCCGGCCACCACGGCAACCACGGCGACCAGCGCAACGGCCGGGCTGGCCACTGGCCCGTCAGGGCCCGCCGTCACGATGCTCGCCGAGCGTCTGGGCGAGCGCGTGCGCGACAGCGGCCTGTTCTACGAGTCCCACCTCAATCGCTGGTTTCACGGCAACCTGGACCGCGCCCAGCTGGCACGGGAGCCCCAGATGTGGCGCGCCCTGGTGTTTCGGCCAATGGCCAGCGAGGCGAATGCTCAGACCTCTGGGCACTCCCCCGCTTCAGGCTCTGGTCGGCTCTCTACTCAAGCGGGCGCAATGGCCGGGCAACCGAGCGCTCAACCGAGCTCTCAACCGGGCACTCAACCGAGCTCTCGACAGAACATGGCGCCCGCCTTCCCGCTGGCGCCCTGGCGCAGCTCCCAGCCGGCCGGCTATCTGCCCAGCCTGGCGACGACGATCGCCGCCGATGCCCAGGGCGTCTCGAGCACGTCGGACGATGCCGCCGCCGCCCGTCGCGAGGGCGCATCCCCAAGCGGCGTCCACGAGAGCCTCGCTCCGCTGGTGCGCCACCAGCTCGAGATGCTGGCCACCCCGGTGCTGCGCTGGGAAGGCGACGTCTGGAGCGGACTGTTCATGGCGCTCGCCATTCATCCCCCGCAACGGGAGCCGGATCATCAGGGCGGCGGCAAGGGCCGCGATGACAACAAGGACGAGGAACACGCCTGGCGCACCGAGCTGGAACTGGAGCTGGCCGAACATGGCTCGCTCAGGGTGTCCGCGCTGCTCGGTGAAGAGCACCTGAGCCTGCGCCTGGCGACGTCCGCCGAGGGCCTGAGGGATCGACTCGAGCAAGGGCGCGAAACACTGATACAGCGCCTTGAGGGCCATGGCTTCGCCCGGGTGGAGCTGACCATCACCGAAGGTGACAGCAGGTCTGCCGAGGAGCTTCCGAAGTGAGCGATGACCAACCCGCACCCTCACGCCGCCATGCGGTGGCGCTGAGCTATGGTGAAAATGATCAGGCACCGAGAGTGATCGCCAAGGGCTACGGTGATATCGCCGAGCGCATCATCGACGAAGCCCGCCGCCAGGGAATCCACGTCCATGATGAACCGGCGCTGGTGGGCCTGTTGATGCAGCTCGATCTGGACGAGCAGATTCCGCCTCGTCTCTACCAGGTGATCGCCGAACTGCTGGTGTGGGTAGGCGAGCTAAATGCGAGCGACTCGCGAAACAGAATGTAATAAAATGTACAGGACTAATTAAACTTGGGTTTTTTTGGCGTCGTAAATATCGGTTTTCTTTGAATATTCACTTTTCTTGATACACATCAAACGGACACCGTTGAAGCTTTTTCCTCCCTCCTGGCTTGCGCCACACTGATAGCAATCGACAATACCTCGAATGGTGGACACGGACCTGACACTTAAACGTCAAAAAGTTCCGATAGTGTCCGTCCGCACCTATTCAGGTATATCGGCAATACCTAAAGCTGGCGATGATCAGCAAAAAAAACGATCAAGGCAGGGAACCCATGAGCAATCAGTCACTGATCGACGAGATTCAGGAGTTGAATCTTGCCTATCTTCTGCTGGCCCAACGTCTGTTGGCCGAAGACCGCACCACCGCCCGTCTGCGTCTGAACATCAGCGAAGAACAGGCCGAGCTGCTGGAAAGCTTCAATGCACGCCAGCTGACCCGGCTGTCACGCACCAACCAGTTGCTCTGCCAACTGGGGCTCGGCTCCACCGAGCAACTGCGTCAGGTGGTGGACAACCCGCGGGAACAGGGCCTGGCTCACCTCCACTCCTCGCTGTTGATGGCCTGCAGCGCGGCCTCTACCGGAGGCGCGCTGACATGAGCACCAAGAGCCTGGTCCAGGAGATGCATCAGGTGCAGCTCGCCATCGACCTGATCGAACTCGGTGCGCGTCTGCAGGTCCTGGAAACCGAGACCGACCTCAGTCGGGCCCGCCTGATCCGGCTGTTCAAGGAGGTCCGCGGCATGTCACCGCCCAAGGGCATGCTGCCGTTTTCCACCGACTGGTTCATCACCTGGCTGCCGAACATCCACTCGTCGCTGTTCTACGCCTTCTATCAGCGCCTGCAGGACCAGGGATGCGAGCGCATGGAGGCCTTCGTCAAGGCCTACCGGCTGTACACCGAGCAGATCGACATCGACGCCGCCGAGCCGGTGCTGGGGCTGACCCGGGCCTGGACGCTGATCCGCTTTTTTGAAAGCGACCTGCTGCAGTTGACGCCCTGCACCCGTTGTCATGGCAACTTCGTGGCCCACGCTCACTCGCCGAGCCACGACTACGTCTGCGGCATCTGCCAGCCACCGTCCCGCGCCGGCAAGACCCGCCGTCGCCAGGCGCAGAAGGACGAGGCCGCCAAGGCGGCAGAGACGCCAGCGATTGCAGGGCCGGTCAAGCATCTGGCTTGACCCCTCTTTACCACCGCAGGCCGCAGGGCGACTCCTCGTCGGAGCGCCCTGTGGCAGTCCAGTCCGCGGTTATCCGCCCTGTTTCACTCTCCCTACTCACTTCTCGCTAGGCCCCACCCCCTCGCCCTCTCACTCTCTTACCCTCTCTTTCTCCGCTCTCTACCTCTCTACCTTCACTCTGTCTTTACTCTCTCCCCCTTCTTCCTTGGGCCCACCGATCCTGCATATTTTTTCGTTGAACGGTGATTTCACGGCTCAAGTCTGTCGCCGGCACGCCGATAACTGAAGCAGAACGTCTTCCACGTCTCTGCAAAGGATAGTCGTCGTGCTGATACCTATTGGATTCGCGGTCGTGCTGCTGTCGGTGTTCGGGGGCTTCGTGCTCTCCGGCGGCAGCCTCGGCCCGCTGTTCCAGCCGACCGAACTGCTGATGATCGGTGGCGCCGGCGTTGGCGCCTTCATCGCCTCCAACCACGGCAAGGCGCTCAAGGCGACCTTCCGCATCTTTCCTCGTCTGAGGCGCTCCAAGCGCTACGACAAGGCCATGTACATGGAGCTGATGGCGCTGCTCTACCGCTTGCTGGCCAAGGTGCGCCGCGACGGCATGCTGGGCATCGAGCGCGACATCGACAACCCCGCCGAAAGTGCGCTGTTCAGCGAGTACCCCAAGGTCGTCGCCGACCCGATGATCATGAACTTCCTGACCGACTACCTGCGCCTGATGGTGGCCGGCAGCATGGACCCGATGGAAATCGACGAGCTGATGCTCCACGAGATCGAGATGTTCGAGCAGGAGGCGCATATTCCTGCCGACGCCATCGCCAAGGTCGGCGATTCCATGCCCGCCTTCGGCATCGTCGCCGCGGTGATGGGGGTGGTGAAGGCGCTGAGCGTCACCGCCGCCGATCCCGCCGAGATGGGGGTGATGATCGCCCACGCCCTGGTCGGCACCTTCCTCGGCATCCTGCTCGGCTATGGCTTCATCAGCCCGCTGGCCTACCGCATCGAACGCCAGACCGGCGAGTCGATCAAGATGCTGCAGTGCCTGAGGGTCACCCTGCTGGCCAGCCTGCACGGCTATCCGCCGCAGCTGGCGGTGGAGTTCGGCCGCAAGGCGCTGCACACCAGCGAACGCCCGAGCTTCAAGGAGCTCGAGGACCATGTGCGTGACGCCAAGGCCAGCGCGGGGGCCGCATGAGCAGCCCCAACCAGCGCCGACCGATCATCATCCGCCGCAAGAAGGTGGTGCATCGCCACCATGGCGGTAGCTGGAAGATTGCCCTGGCTGACTTCATGACGGCGCTGATGGCGCTGTTTCTGGTGATGTGGATCCTGTCTTCCGCCAGCCGCGAGACCCGCGAGGGCGTGGCCGACTACTTCAGCATGCCGCTGCTGGCCGCCATGACCAATGGCGACAGCGTGGCCATGAGCCCCCAGGTCATCCCCGGTGGTGGGCCCGACGTGACCAGCCAGCAGGGCGAGCGCATGCGCATCGACCTCAAGCGCCAGACCCGCCCCAGCGAGCAGCAACGACGCGCCTTCCGTGACCTGCAGCAGCGCATCGAGCTGGCCATCCAGCAGGACCCCAGCCTGCGTGGACTGCGTGACCAGCTGCGCTTCGAGATGACCCAGGAGGGGCTGCGCATCCAGTTGCTGGACGACGAGCAGCGGCCGATGTTTGCCCTCGGCAGCGACCGCGTGGCGCCCTACCTGCGCAATCTGCTGCGCACCATGGCGCCGCTGCTCAACGACCTGCCCAACGACCTGAGCATCAGTGGCCATACCGACAGCCTGGCCTACCTGAACGGCCGGGGCGGCTACAGCAACTGGGAGCTTTCCTCGGACCGCGCCAACGCCTCGCGCCGGGAGCTGCTCAATGGCGGCCTCGAGGGCGACAAGCTGCTGCGGGTGGCAGGCCTCGCCGACCAGGTGGTGATGCCTGGCACCGACGCCGATGACCCGATCAATCGACGTATCGAACTGGTGGTGCTGTTTCCCAGCGTCGCCGAGCTGATTCGCCACCCCGGCACCCTGGATCCGCGAGCCCCCAGGCCCGCCAGGGGCGGCGGTGAGGCCCAGCTCGCCGGTCCCCTCGAGGACATCGAGGCACGCTTTCACACCGCCCTGGCCAATTCCCCAGCGTCGCCGCCAGACGAGCCGCACTGAACCAGAACAAGGGTGACACAGGCATGGATATCACCGACTTCTACGACACCTTCTTCGAGGAAGCCGAAGAACTGCTGGCGGACATGGAACGCCATCTGCTGGAGCTGGACCCAGCAGCGCCGGACACCGAGCAGCTCAACGCCATCTTCCGCGCCGCCCACTCGATCAAGGGCGGCGCCGGTACGTTCGGCTTCGAGATCCTGCAGCGCACCACCCACCTGTTCGAGAACCTGCTCGACCATACCCGGCGCGGCGAGCTGCGCCTTCGCCCCGACATCGTCGACACCTTTCTGGAAACCAAGGACATGCTCAACGACCAGCTCGACGCCTACCGCAACGAACAGGCGCCGGACCAGGAGGCCTACGAGCGCATCTGTCAGACCCTGAAGACCCTGGCGCTGGAAGAGATCGGCCAGGCGCTGGACGGCGGCGCCGAGCCTGCGGCACCTGCGGCGGCGGCAGCGGCTGATCCGGCCCCCGCCCCGGCGGCGACGGCTGCGCCCGCCGACTCGCCCGCGGATCAGGCCGCCACCAGCGAAACGCCGGCACAGGACGACGGCACGGCCCTGGTGGTGGCGCTGATCGGCGTCGCCGACAAGGACCGCGAGCTGCTGGTGGAAGAGCTGGCCCAGCTCGGCGAGGTGCTGGAGCGACGCGGCGACGCCCAGCGCCATGAGGTGGTGTTGTCCACCAGCGTCAGCGCCGAGGATATCGAGGCGGTGATGTGCTTTATCGCCGAGGCCGACCAGGTCGAGATACGACCATGCCAGAGTGTCGCTGGCACAGCCCCTGTTACCGGCACTGACAGCGCCCCGGAAAGCGCCGGCGATACCGCTGAAAAAGCCACCGCCGCCCCAGCGCCTGCGGCCGAGCCAGCCCCAGCGACGCCCGCCACTGATGCCGGCCCCGCCGCCGCCGCTGCTACGACCGCGGATGCCGGCTCGCCCCCGCCGCGCCAGCAGCGCAAGACCAGCGCCAAGCCGGTCAAGGAGGCCAGCTCCATCCGCGTCTCGGTGGACAAGGTCGACCAGATCATCAACCTGGTCGGTGAGCTGATCATCACCCAGTCGATGCTCGACCAGACCGTCAGCGAGCTCGACGCCGCCGCCGATCCGCGCCTGCTCAACGGCATGAGCCTGTTGCAGCGCAATGCGCGGGATCTGCAGGAGGCGGTGATGTCGGTCCGCATGGTGCCGATGGACTACGTCTTCAGCCGTTACCCAAGGCTGGTCCGCGACCTGGCCTCCAAGCTCGACAAGGACGTGGAACTGACCACCGAGGGCGAGTCCACCGAGCTCGACAAGAGCCTGACCGAGCGCATCATCGACCCCCTGACCCACCTGGTACGCAACAGCCTGGACCACGGCATCGAGTCGCCCGAGGCGCGTCTTGCCGCCGGCAAGCCGGCGACCGGGCGGCTGACCCTGTCGGCCCAGCACCAGGGCGGCAACATCCTGATCGAGGTGATCGACGACGGCGCCGGCCTGGACCGCGAGCGCATCCTGGCCAAGGCCCGCGAAAGCGGCCTGAACGTCTCCGACGCGATGAGCGATGACGAGGTGTGGCAGCTGATCTTCGCCCCCGGCTTCTCCACCGCCGCCCAGGTCAGCGACGTCTCCGGCCGCGGGGTCGGCATGGACGTGGTCAAGCGCAACATCCAGGCCATGGGCGGTCACGTCGAGATCCTGTCGCGCCAGGGCCAGGGCACCACCACCCGCATCGTGCTGCCGCTGACCCTGGCGATCCTCGACGGCATGTCGATTCGGGTCGGCGAGGAGACCTTCATCCTGCCGCTGTCGGCGGTGCTGGAGTCGCTGCAGCCCTCCCGCGACAACCTCTACGCCATGGCCGGCGACGACCAGGTGCTGCAGGTGCGCGACGAGTACCTGCCGGTGGTGGCGGTCCATTCGGCGCTGGACGTGGCCAATGCCCGCACCAAGATCACCGAGACCATCGCCGTCATCGTCCAGGGCGAAGGGCGCCGCTACGCCCTGCTGGTGGACGACCTGATCGGCCAGCAGCAGGTAGTGGTCAAGAACCTGGAAACCAACTACCGGCGGGTGCCGGGTGTGTCCGCCGCCACCATCCTGGGTGACGGCAGCGTGGCGCTGATCCTGGACATCGCCGACCTGCACCGCCTCGACCGCGAGAAGAAACAGCGACGCCACCACGATACTCGCGGCGCCCACCTTTTGCCTGAATCCCAGCCCCTGACGGAGGACCTTTCAGCATGAACCAGCACACCGATCTGGCAGCACAGGCGGCCACCGACCTGAGCCACCGTGAATTCCTCGTGTTCTCCCTGGGCGACGAGGAATACGCCATCGACATCCTCAAGGTCCAGGAGATCCGCGGCTACGAGAACGTCACTCGCATCGCCAACGCCCCGGCCTTCATCAAGGGCGTGACCAATCTGCGCGGGGTCATCGTTCCCATCGTCGATCTGCGCATCAAGTTCCGCCTGGAGCGGGTCGAGTACGGCGGCCAGACCGTGGTGATCGTGGTCAACGTGGGCACCCGCGTGGTGGGCATCGTGGTCGATGCGGTGTCCGACGTGATGACCCTGGCCCCGGAACAGATCAAGCCGGCCCCGGAGTTCGGTGTGACCCTGTCGTCGGACTACCTGAGCGGCCTGGGCAGCCTCGAGGACCGCATGCTGGTGCTGGTGGACATCGACAAGCTGTTGACCAGCGACGAAATGGCCCTGGTCGAACACGCCGGTGACGGCGCCTGACGCCCTCTGCTCCCGATCTATCCGGTCCCTGGACCCTTGAAACGACGCCCGTACAGGAAAGGCACGTGAAGCGACTCAATGACATGACGGTAAGGCTGAGCTGGACGCTGGTACTGGGCACCTTCGCCCTGCTGGTGGCGCTGCTCAGCGCCCTCGGCCTCTATATCACCTCGCTCAGCGAAGACTCGATCCAGCGCCTGAACGAGGTCAACGTCGACCAGCAATCCGCCCTCAACCGGGCCAACTCTCAGCAACTGTTCCTGCAGCTCGAACTGCGCGACATCCAGGCCGGACTGCTCGACGCGGTGTGGCCCGAGGAGCGCGAACCGCTGATCGAGGCGGCGGCTGCCCTCGACGACGACCTGGCCACCCTGGAGGCCACCTTCGCCGAGTTCATGGCGCTGCCGAGCCGCCCCGAACAGGCCGAGCGCATCGCCGGGGTGGAAGCGGCCTTCCGCGCCCTGATCGACCAGGGGATGATCCCGCAGCGGGCGGCGCTGGCAGAGGGCGACACCGACGCCTTCACCCAGAATCGTGAAGGCCTGATCGCGCTCAGCGACGCCTTCTACAAGGCAGCCGTGGACTTCTTCGTCGCCGCCGAGAGCAACGGCGCCGCGCTCTACGACACCTTCCTCGAGAACATGGGTCTGCTGCAGTGGGCCATCGTCGCCGTGCTGATCGTCGCCGCCCTGACCATCGGCGGCGTGCTGTGGGGTGTCACGGTCAACGTGATTCGTCCGTTGGGGCGGCTGGTCGGCTACTTCGAGGCGGTGGAATCCGGCCGCCTGGACCTGCAGATTCCCGAGCGCGGCAACAACGAGATCGGCCGTCTCTACGCCTCGCTGGCCAAGATGCAGGCGGGGCTGGCCGGCACCGTGGGCGCGGTACGCGACAGCGGCAACCTGATCTACCAGGGTGCCCAGCATATCGCCGGCGGCAACAACGACCTGTCCGCCCGCACCGAACAGCAGGCCGCCTCGCTGGAGGAGACCGCCTCGAGCATGGAGGAGCTGTCCTCCACCGTCAGCCAGAACGCCGACAACGCCCGCCAGGCCAGCCAACTGGCCAACGAAGCGAGCAGCGCCGCAGGCCGCGGCGGTGAGGTGATGCAAAGCGTGGTCACCACCATGCACGACATCCGCTCGGGCTCTCATCGCGTCGCCGACATCGTCGGCACCATCGACGCCATCGCCTTCCAGACCAACATCCTGGCGCTGAACGCCTCGGTGGAGGCGGCGCGTGCCGGCGAGCACGGCCGCGGCTTTGCAGTGGTCGCCGAGGAGGTGCGCAAGCTGGCCAGCCGCTCGTCGGAGGCGGCCCGCGAGATTCGCGAGCTGATCGACGCCTCGCTGAATCAGGTCGGCTCGGGCACGGAGCTGGTGGATGAGGCCGGCCAGGTGATGCAGGAACTGGTCACCTCGGTCACTCGCGTCAGCGACATCATGGACGAGATCGCCTCGGCCACCAGCGAGCAGAGCCACGGCATCGGCCAGGTCAACGACGCCATCAACCAGATGGAACAGGTGACCCAGCAGAACGCCCAGATGGTGCAGCAGGCCGCCTCGGCCTCCAACCAGCTCGAGGCCGAGGCCAGCCGTCTGACCGCCACCATGAGCCGCTTCCAGCTGGCCGACAGCGGGGCCGATGCCGACAACAGCCAGGACGAACTGGCCCGCTGGATGCCGGCACTGCGATCGAACCAGCGCGACGCCGAGGCCAGCCGCCACGCCGGGCAAAGACCCGGAGCCGGCCAGACCAACAGCAACACCAGCACCAGCACCAGCCAGCACGACAGCAGCAGCGACGACGAGTGGGAGTCGTTCTGACGACCTCACTCCGGGCTGCCCGGGGTCGCCCCTAACGACCCCGGGCAGCGCCCGCGACAACCACACAAGAAAACGACCATGCAGGGGGCAAGATGCGAAACAATCAACCGACCACCCAGCGGGAATTCGTGCTCGACGACGATCATTTCCTGATCTCCCGCACCGACCTCCAGGGCCGGATCACCTACGCCAACCCGGCCTTCGTCGAGGTCAGCGGCTTTGCCCGCGACGAACTGATCGGCGAACACCACAACGTGGTGCGCCACCCCGAGATGCCGCCGGCCGCCTTCGCCGACCTGTGGAAGTGCCTGCAGGCCGGCAGGACCTGGCAGGGGCTGGTCAAGAACCGCCGCAAGAACGGCGACTACTACTGGGTCAGGGCCAGCGTCTCGCCGCTGGAAGAAGGCGGCGAGGTGGTCGGCTACGCCTCGGTGCGGGTCAAGGCATCTAGCGACGAGATCGCCCTGGCCGAGCGCGCCTACGCCGACTACCGCGCCGGCAAGCGCCGCCCCCGCTACGCCCTGCGCCAGGGCCAGCTGCGCCGGCGCGGGCTTTTCGGTGCCCTGGGACGACTGAACCTCAAGAGCATGAAGGCGCGTCTGATCGGGCTGATCGGGGTGGCGGCGGTGCTGCTGGCGGCCAGCGGTGCGATCGGGCTCTACGCCGAGCGTCAGTCGGTGGGCTATTTGGCGTCCATCCACCAGGACGGCCTGCAGGACGTGGCCAGCCTGCAGCGCATGGATCAACTGATCACCCAGGGGTATTCGTCGCTGGTGGGCAAGGAGCGCATGGCGCTGATGGACAAGCGTGAGGAGCACGCCGCCGAGCTTTCGGTGATCCAGCAGAGCCTCGGCGGACTGTGGGAGCGCTATCGCGAGCGCGAGGTCAACCAGACCGCCCTGGCCGACATCTTCGAGCGCCAGCTCAATGAGTACCTGGAGAACTCCCTGGGCAAGTCGATCGAGATCCTCACGGGTGAAGACAGCTACGAGGTGTTCGTCGCCCTGCCCAACCACATCGGTGTGGTAGAGGCCGAGGGCAAGGCGCTGTCCGACCGGGTCACCACTTTGATCCAGGACAAGCAGGCCGCCGCCAACGCCCTGGCGGCAAAAGCCAGCCAGATGCAGCAGACCATGCTGATGGTGCTGGCCGGGGTGCTCGGTGCGGGCCTTTTGCTGCTGGTGCTGATCGGTGGCCTGACCCTGCGTGCCATGCTCAAGCCGCTGCGCGAAGTGGAGCGTTTCAGCCTGCAGATCGCCTCAGGCAACCTGGGCGCCGAAGTGCCCAGCGCCCGGCGCGACGAGATGGGCCGCGTGATCGCCGGCCTCGACGTGATGCGCAAGAGCCTCGGCAGCATCATCGGCGACGTCAACAAGGCCATCGGCCAGGTCACCCCGGCGGTAGCCGATATCGCCAGGGGCAACGAGGACCTGTCGGCGCGTACCGAGCAGCAGGCGTCGTCGCTGCAGCAGACCGCCGCCAGCATGGAAGAGATGACCACCACCGTCGCCCACAACAGCGACAACGCGCGTCAGGCCAGCGGCTTGGCCTCGGACAACGCCGAGCGCACCCAGGCCACCAGCGAGCTGATGCAGCGCCTGGTGGGCAATATGGGCGAGATCACCGAGGGCTCGCGCAAGATGGCGGAGATCATCTCCACCATCGATGCCATCGCCTTCCAGACCAATATCCTGGCGCTGAATGCCTCGGTGGAAGCCGCCCGGGCCGGCGAGCAGGGTCGTGGCTTTGCGGTGGTGGCCGGCGAGGTACGCAAGCTGGCCGGCCGCAGCGCCGACGCCGCCAGCGAGATCCGTGGGCTGATCGACGACGCCAACCAGCGGGTCGACGGCGGGGCCGAACTGGTGCGCCAGGCCGAGGCATCCATGACCGAGGTCATGGAAGCCACCACCCGGGTCAATGACATCATGGCGGAAATTACCGCCGCCTCCAACGAGCAGAGCAACGGCATCGTCCAGATCAACCAGGCGGTGACCGAGATGGACCAGGTGACCCAGCAGAACGCCGCCCGTGTCCAGACCTCCGCCGCCGCCGCCTACCAGCTGCGCGCCCACAGCGAGGCACTGGCCTTCGCCATTCGCGCCTTCCGCCTGAAGGGCTCGGCCCAGGAAACGGTGAGCGAGAAGCGCGAGCGTCAGGACCCACGCACCGACGACAGTGCGCCGCGACGCGAGCCGGCGCCAGCCACCCAGACACACCATGAGGAGTGGGAAGCCTTTTGAACGAGCCCCTGGCACCACCAGGCAGCTGGAGCACGAGCGAGGGGATCCCCTCGCTCGAGCGTGACCTGCTGCTGACCGAGCGCGACTTCAGCCGCATTCGTCAGCTGATCCATGAGCGGGCCGGCATCGTGCTGGCCGAGCACAAGCGCGAGATGGTCTACAGCCGTCTGGCCAAGCGCCTGCGCCATCATGGTCTGACCCGCTTCAGCGACTATCTGGAAAGACTCGAACGACGTCCGGATGCCAGGGAATGGGAGGCGTTCACCAATGCCTTGACCACCAATCTGACGGCCTTCTTCCGTGAGGCCCACCACTTTCCACTGCTGGCCGAGCACGCCAGTGGCCGTACCGGCGGTTACCGAGTGTGGTGTGCCGCCGCCTCCACCGGCGAGGAGCCCTACTCCATCGCCATGACATTGAGCGACGCCTTCAGCGGCAATACCGGCAAGTTCGAGGTCATCGCCACCGATATCGACACCGACGCCCTGGCCCGGGCCCGCGCCGGGGTCTACAGCATCGAGCAGCTCGCGCGGCTGGACGAGGGCCTCAAGCGGCGCCACTTCCTGCGCGGCAAGGGCCGCCACGAGGGCATGGCGCGGATTCATCCCGACGTCAGCCAACGTGTTGCGTTCCAGTCGCTCAACCTGCTCGCCCCGAGCTGGGGCCTGGAAGGCAAGTTTGACGCGATCTTCTGCCGTAACGTGATGATCTACTTCGACAAGCCGACCCAGACGCGGATCCTCGAACGCTTTGCACCGCTGCTCAAGCCCGACGGCCTGCTGTTCGCCGGCCATTCAGAGAACTTCTCCCAGATCAGCGACGCCTTCCGTCTGCGTGGCCAGACCGTCTATCGACTGGCCGGGCGCTGAACGACGCCTAAAGATCCCTCCCCGGCAGCCGATAACACAGATACTGGCCCATCCCCCTAGGAGAGCTGCTTGAGCGCCCCCAAGATCAAGGTGTTGTGCGTCGATGACTCGGCCCTGATTCGCAACCTGTTGAAGGAAATCATCCAGTCCCAGGCGGACATGGAGGTCGTGGCGGTGGCGCCCGATCCGCTGGTGGCGCGGGATCTGATCAAGCGCCATAACCCGGACGTGCTGACCCTGGACGTGGAAATGCCGCGCATGGATGGCCTCGACTTTCTCGAGCGGTTGATGCGGCTGCGCCCGATGCCGGTACTGATGGTGTCGTCGCTGACCCAGGCCGGCTCCGACATCACCCTGCGCGCGCTGGAGCTGGGTGCGGTGGACTTTGTCGCCAAGCCGACCCTGGGCATCCGCGACGGCATGCTCGACTACGCCAATGACATCGCCGCCAAGATCCGCGCCGCGGCACGCTCGCGCCCCCGCCAGACGCGACCGAACCAGGAGCCGCCCAGGCGCCTGTCGGCACCCATCATCGGCAGCGAGAAGCTGGTCGCCATCGGCGCCTCCACCGGCGGTACCGAGGCCATCCGCCAGGTGCTCGAGCCGCTGCCGGCGGCGAGCCCCGCCATCATCATCACCCAGCATATGCCCGGCGGCTTTACCCGCTCCTTCGCCGAGCGCCTGGACCGGCTGTGCCAGATCTCGGTCAAGGAGGCCAGCGACGGCGAGCGCCTGCTGCCCGGCCACGCCTACATCGCCCCGGGTGACATGCACCTGGAGCTGGCCCGCAGTGGCGCCAACTACATCGCCCGGCTGCACGACGGACCGCCGGTCAATCGCCACCGCCCCTCGGTGGACGTGATGTTCGACTCGGTGGCACGCCTGGCGGGCGCCAACGCGGTGGGCGTACTGCTCACCGGCATGGGCAAGGACGGAGCCGCCGGCCTTGTGAAGATGCGCCAGGCCGGCGCTTCCACCCTGGCCCAGGACGAAGCCAGCTGCGTGGTGTTCGGCATGCCGCGGGAAGCCATCGCCCTGGGAGGGGCGGACGAAACCGTCGCCTTGCCTGAAGTGGCGCCGAGGATTCTCGCGCTGGTCGCCGCCGCTGGCCGTGCCCAGCGCGTCTGATGGTCGCCCAGGGACGGGCGTATTCGCTCAAGGAGTTCACCGTGTCACTACTACGCAATATTCGCCTGCACACCCTGATGGTCGTGATGCTGGCCAGCCTGCTGGTCGCCTCGGTCATCGGCCTGGGGATCGGCATGCTGAGCAGTCACAAGGCTGCCGACACCCTGTCGCTGCTCAACCGCATCAACGTCGAGCAGCTCAACGCGGTCAATCGCGGTGACGCCCTGCTCAATGAGGCACTGCTGGAGATCGAGGTCGCCGCCACCAGCCAGCAACTGGATCGGCTGGACAAGGCCCAGGAGCTGATCGTCAGTGCCGAGTCCCACTTCGACCGTTTCGCAGCGGTGCCGCGCACCCCCCAGGGCGAGGCCGTCGGCGGGCGCATCGAGGACCGCTACCCGGTGGTCATGGACGGCGCCGTCAAGCTGATCGAGGCACTGCGCGAGGGCAACAGCGAAGGCTTCGAGGCCGGTAGCCTGGCGCTTGCCCCCGAACTTGCCGAGCTCAACCAGGCACTCGATGCGTTCAGCAGCTACGCCGACGCCCGCGGCAACACCATCGTCAGCGACTTCGAGCGTCAGTCACGCCTGGACCGCGGGCTGGAGCTGGCGGCCCTGGCGATGATCCTGCTGGCCATCGCCGGCGCCTACCTGCTGTTGAAAAGCCTGGTGATCAAGCCGCTGGCACGGGCGGTGGAGAGCCTGGACGCCATCGCCCACGCCGACCTGTCGCGACCGATCCAGGTGCGGGGCGACAACGAGATCAGCCAGCTATTTCGTGCCATGCAGGAAATGCAGCACAAGCTTGGCCAGACCGTCAGCGAGGTTCGCCGGGGCGGCACCCGCATGGCCAGCGGCAGCCACGAGATCGCCTCGGGCAATGTCGATCTGGCGACCCGCACCGAACAGCAGGCGGCCTCCATCGAACAGACCGCCGCCAGCATGGAGCAGCTCACCACCACGGTGTCCCAGAACGCCGACAACGCCGGCCAGGCACGCCATCTGGCAAGCCAGGCTTCAACCACCGCCGAGCAGGGTGGCCAGGTGGTCAGCCAGGTGGTGGAGACCATGGAAACCATCAGCCAGGACTCGCGCCAGATCAGCGAGATCACCGGGATGATCGATGCCATCGCCTTTCAGACCAACATCCTGGCGCTCAACGCCTCGGTGGAGGCGGCACGGGCCGGCGAACAGGGCCGCGGCTTCGCGGTGGTCGCCGGCGAGGTCCGCAGCCTGGCCAGTCGCAGCGCCGAGGCCGCCGGTCGCATCAAGTCGTTGATCGAGACCTCCACCAGCCGCGTCGACGGTGGTACCCGACTCGCCCGCCAGGCCGGCGAGACCATGGCAGAGGTGGTCAGCTCGGTGCGCCGGGTGCTCGACATCGTCGACGAGATCGCCGTGGCCTCCCGCGAGCAGAGCGACGGCATCGGACAGATCGGCCAGGCGGTAGTACAGATGGACCAGACCACCCAGCAGAACGCCTCGCTGGTGCAGCAGGTGTCACGCGCCGCCGAAGACCTGGCACTGCAGGCGCGCCAGCTGGCCGCCGAGGTGGAAGTGTTCCGCCTGCCAGCAGGGCTCGAGACAGATGGCCCTGACATGCCGTCAAGCGCGCCGGGGCAGCCGCTGACCGCGAGAACTGGCAGCGGCCCTGACGACCTTGATAACGATGGCCGCAGCACAGACAGCAGCGATGGTCGCCGCGAGCCCGAGGCCCGCGCGAGCCAGCGACACGACGAAACCGAATGGGAGGCCTTCTAGGCCTCCACCCCAAGCGATAACGACGACGAGGACCCGTATCAATGGCCGACAAGAACATGCGCATCCTGGTGGTGGACGACTTTCCCACCATGCGCCGCATCGTGCGCAGCCTGCTCAAGGAGCTGGGCTTCACCAATGTGGAAGAGGCCGAGGACGGCCAGGACGGCCTGGCAAAACTGCGTGAAGGCGGTTTCGACTTCGTGGTCTCCGACTGGAACATGCCCAACCTGGACGGCCTGGAGATGCTCAAGGCCATCCGTGGCGACGATGCCCTGAAGTCACTGCCGGTCCTGATGGTGACCGCCGAGGCCAAGAAGGAAAACATCATCGCCGCGGCGCAAGCCGGCGCCAACGGTTACGTGGTCAAGCCGTTCACCGCCGCCACCCTCGAAGAAAAACTCAACAAGATCTTCGAAAAGCTCGGTATGTGACGCCCTGGCGCCACGAGGAGACAACGATGACACAACAGCAGATCGCCAGCGCCGCCCCCGGGCCCAACGCCCAGGGCGACGACCTGGTCCAGCGCATCGGCCAACTGACCCGCATGCTGCGTGAAAGCATGCGCGAGCTGGGCCTGGACAAGGAGATCGAAAAGGCCGCAGAGGCCATCCCCGACGCCCGTGACCGCCTTAGCTACGTTGCCACCATGACCGAACAGGCGGCAGAACGCTCGCTCAACGCCATCGACCGCGCCCAGCCGCTGCAGGATAGTCTGAGCGAACACGCCAAGGCGCTGGACGATCGCTGGCAGCAGTGGTTCGACGCCCCCAAGGAGCTCGACGAGGCCCGCGACCTGGTCAGCGACACCCGTGCCTACCTGACGATGGTGCCGGAGAACACCCAGGCCACCCAGAAGGAGCTGCTGGAGATCCTGATGGCCCAGGACTTCCAGGATCTGACCGGCCAGGTGATCAAGCGCATGATGGACGTCATCCGCGAGATCGAGGACCAGCTGGTGCAGGTGCTGATCGACAGCGTGCCCGAGAGCGAAGCCCGTGACAGCCTGCGCCGGCGCAACGAGGATTCGTTGCTCAACGGCCCCCAGGTCAAGCCTGAGAGCAACGACGTGGTGGCGAGCCAGGACCAGGTCGACGACCTGCTCGACGAACTGGGTTTCTAGCCGCCTCGCCAAGGGCCGCGCGCCTACCATCCCTTCCCGGGATCACACAGGGCTTCCCCCATCAGGGGGTAAGCCCTCTTTCTCGTCACCTTTTCGGGCCTTTGAACTGGCCTGCCCAAGGGACAATGGGCCATACCAGAACTTGTGCCCGTTGATCCCCCATGGCCGACAGCTCCAGCGATCAGGAAAAGACCGAAGAGGCCACCCCGCGACGCCTTGAGAAGGCGCGCGAGGAAGGCCAGGTAGCGCGTTCGCGGGAACTCGCCACCTTCATGCTGCTGCTCGGCGGCGTGGTCGGGCTGTGGTCCATGGGTGCCATGCTCTACGGCCAGCTGGGCAGCGTGATGGAGCAGGCCTTCCTGTTCGAGCGCCGCGAGGCCATGGAGACCATGCCGATGCTGTCCCAGGCGCTGGACCTGGGCAGTCGCACCCTGCTTAGCCTGATTCCGCTGTTTCTGCTGCTGACCCTGATCGCGCTGGTGGCGCCGGCGCTGCTCGGCGGCTGGCTGGTGTCGGCCAAGGCGCTCAAGCCCCAGGCGTCGAAGCTGAACCCGGTCAAGGGCCTCAAGCGCATGTTCTCCACCCAGGCCCTGGCGGAGCTGGGCAAGGCCATCGCCAAGTCGGTGCTGGTGGGCGGGGTCGGCCTGGGCTTCGTCTACCTGCATCGGGGCGAGGCGCTGAGCCTGATGGAATTGCCCATCGCGGCGGCGCTGGCGGCATCGATGAAGCTGGCCGCCGAGGCAAGCGCGCTGATGGTGCTGACCCTGGTGGTGGTGATCCTGATCGACGTGCCCTACCAGCTATGGAGCCACGCCAAGAAGCTGCGCATGAGCAAGGAAGAGATCAAGCAGGAGCACAAGGAGTCCGAGGGCGACCCCCAGGTCAAGGGCCGCATCCGCCAGCAGCAGCAGGCCATGGCCCGAGGCCGCATGATGAGCCAGGTGCCCGACGCCGACGTGGTGGTCACCAACCCCACCCACTACGCGGTGGCGCTGAGCTACCGCGAAGGCAGCATGGGCGCACCACGGGTCGTCGCCAAGGGCGCCGACGCGGTGGCCGCGCGCATCCGCGAGCTGGCCGGTGAGGCCGGCGTGCCACTGCTCGAGGCGCCGCCCCTGGCGCGCACCCTGTACCGCCACGTGGATCTGGATCGCGAGATTCCCATGGAGCTCTACACCGCGGTGGCCGAGGTGCTGGCCTGGGCCTTCGGCCTCAAACGCGCCGCCAGCGAAGGCGAGACGCCGCCGCCCGCCCCAGAATCCATCCAGGTGCCGGCAGAGCTTGCCGTGGCCGCCTCCACGCCAGAGCGCAATGTGACAGCAGACGAGAGACAACCATGACCCCAGCGCCTGACCACAGCGCCATCGCCAGCCCGGCGGGAGACCACGGATGAAGCCGTTGTCCCAGTACCTGACCCGCCGCGACTGGATGGCCGAGATCCCGATGAAGGTGCTGGCCGGCCCGCTGTTGATCATCATGATCCTGGCGATGATGATCCTGCCGCTGCCGCCCTTCGCCCTGGATGTGCTGTTCACCTTCAACATCGCCCTGGCGGTGATGGTGCTGCTGGTCAGCATGTTCACCGAAAAGCCGCTGGACTTCGCCGCCTTCCCTGCGGTGCTGCTGTTCACCACCCTTCTGCGGCTATCGCTCAACGTGGCCTCCACCCGGGTGGTGCTGATGAATGGCCACGAAGGCGGCGACGCCGCCGGCAAGGTCATCGAGGCCTTCGGCCAGTTTCTGGTCGGCGGCAACTTCGCGGTGGGTCTGGTGGTGTTCTTGATCCTGGTGATCATCAACTTCATGGTCATCACCAAGGGCGCCGGGCGCATCGCCGAAGTGGGCGCACGCTTCATGCTCGACGCCATGCCGGGCAAGCAGATGGCCATCGACGCCGACCTCAACGCCGGTCTTATCGGCGAGGAAGACGCCAAGCGACGGCGCGCCGAGGTGGCCCAGGAGGCCGACTTCTACGGTTCCATGGACGGCGCCAGCAAGTTCGTGCGCGGCGACGCCATGGCCGGCCTGATCATCATGGTGGTCAACGTGCTGGGCGGGCTGATGATCGGCCTGATGCAGTACGACATGGCCTTCTCCGACGCCGCCCGCACCTACATCCTGCTGACCATCGGCGACGGCCTGGTGGCCCAGATCCCGGCGCTGGTGATCTCTACCGCCGCCGGCGTCACGGTGTCCCGGGTCAACACCGACCAGGACGTCGGCCAGCAGATGATCAGCCAGCTGTTCGTCAATCCCAAGGTGCTGATCCTGGCGGCCGGGGTGATGGGTCTGCTGGGCCTGGTGCCGGGCATGCCCAACCTGGTGTTCCTGTTGTTTACCGGGTTGCTTGCGACCCTGGCCTGGTGGCTGACCCGCCAGTCCGAGAAGCGCCTGGTCGAAGAGCAGGAAAGCGCCGCCCCGCCGCCACCCCCGGAAGCCCCGGAGGCGAGCTGGGACGACGTCCAGCTGGTCGATACCCTGGGCCTGGAGGTCGGCCACCGGCTGATTCCGCTGGTCGACGCGCGCCAGCAGGGCGAACTGCTTGGCCGGATCAAGAGCGTGCGCAAGAAGTTCGCCCAGGAGGTCGGCTTCCTGCCACCGGTGGTGCATATCCGCGACAACCTGGAGCTGGACGCCTCCACCTACCGGGTCACCCTGAAGGGCGCCGAGATCGGCCGCGCCGAGGCCTGGCCCGGGCGCTGGCTGGCCATCGACCCCGGCCAGGTGTCCGGCGAGCTGGACGGCACCCCGACCCAGGACCCGGCCTTCGGCCTGCCGGCGGTGTGGATCGACGCCAGCCAGCGCGAACGCGCCCAGGTCTACGGCTACACCGTGGTCGACGCCAGCACCGTGGTCGCCACCCACCTGAACCACCTGCTGCACCGCCACGCCTCCGAGATGCTGGGGCGCCAGGAGGTGCAGAAGCTGCTCGACAAGCTCAGCGCAGAGCAGAAGTCGCTGGTCGAGGAGGTGGTGCCCAAGGCGCTGTCGCTGACTGCCTTCACCCGAGTACTGCAGCAGTTGCTGGACGAGGACGTGTCGATCCGCGATCTGCGCACCATCCTCGATACCCTGGCCGAGCACGCACCCCATCAGCAGGACCCCACCGAGCTGACCGCCCTGGTGCGCATCGCGCTCGGCCGCGCCATCACCCAGCAGTGGTTCGCCGGCCAGGAATCGCTCAACGTCATCGGCCTCGAGCCCCAGCTCGAACAGGTGCTGCACCAGGCCATGAACGGCAACGGCGCCCTGGAGCCGGGCCTGGCCCAGACCCTGATGGACCAGACCGAGGCGGCGCTGGGTCGCCACGAGGCCACCGGCGAGCCGCCGGTGCTGGTGGTCACCCCGAGCCTGCGCCCGGTGCTGGCACGCTTCCTGCGCCGTCGACTGCGCCACCTGGTGGTGATGTCCCAGGCCGAGATCCCCGACGACCGCATGCTGCGCGTCACCCATCAGGTCGGGGGAATGTGACCATGCTCCCAACCTTGATCCTTGCCCGGAGAACCCGGATTACGCCGAGACGCCTGGCGACACTCGCCCTGCTGGCACTGTGGCTGATCGCCAGCGGCGCCCAGGCCTTCCCCGGTGCCTGGACCGCCAACGCCCCGCGCATGACCGTCGCCTCGAGCCAGCTCGACCAGTCGTCGCGACCGCTGAGCCCGCCCTCCGCCAGCGTCGAGGGTGTGATCGAACGGGTGGTGTGGCGCTACCACGCAGCGCCTGGCGCCCGCCTGCAGGGTCGCCTGTGCCATGGACAGCGCTGCCTTCGCCTTAAGGCCGCCCACGGCAGCACCGAACACTTCGCCGGCCTCGACGCCGCCGGCCCCTTCGTCTTTCGTTTTCGTCTCCTGGATGGTGAGTCGCCGCTCGTTGTCGACGGCATGAGCGTGATCGTCAACCACCGTTGAGGCTGTCCCAGAGGAAAGTGCCATGTACACCGCACAAGGCAGAATGGAGCATCAGTCCCAGCTCGAAGCCTACCTCCCCATGGTGCGTCGCCAGGCCCTGGCGCTGCAGGTCAAGCTGCCCGCCGGGGTCGACCTGGATGACCTGATCCAGGCCGGCATCGTTGGCCTGCTGGAGGCGCTGGGGCGCTTCGATGCAAGCCAGGGCGCCCAGTTCACGACCTTCGCCAGCCAGCGGGTGCGCGGCGCCATGCTCGACGAACTGCGCAGCCGCGACTGGCTGCCGCGCAGCGTACGCCGCCAGGCCCGGGCACTGGACGAGGCCACCCGCGAGCTGCAGCAGCGCCTCGGCCGCCCCCCGGAGGAACACGAGATCGCCGAGGCGCTGGACATGGACCTGGTCAGCTACCGACGCCTGTTGAGCGACGTCAACAATGGCCAGCTGATGCCCTTCGAGGAATTGCTCGCCGAAGGCAACGAGCATCGCTTCAGCGACCAGATCGGCATGGCGCCGCTGGCCGAACTGCTCGACGGCGAACGCCGCGAGGCGCTGGTCGCCGCCATCGCCGAGCTGCCCGAGCGGGAAAAACTGCTGATGGCGCTCTACTACCAGGAGGAGCTCAACCTCAAGGAGATCGGCGCCGTGCTGGGAGTCAGCGAGTCCCGGGTGTGCCAGATCCATAGCCAGGCGGTGAGCCGACTGCGCGCGCGATTAAGCGAGCACTGAGCCGCTCCGACAACTCAGCGAAGAAAGCGAAAGAAGAAAGCGAAAGAAGAAAACCACCGGCAAAACGGCAGGTTAGAAAGAGCGGCCGACTAAAGGGAACAGCCACCCCATAGCCATCTCTTATCAGGATTATCGGACCATTCAATTTATCCAATTGCTCGTTTCTGCGTAAGGTGAGCCCTGTCTTCAGACAATACACCCATCGCTCAAAGGAGACGGGAATGTCCCTGATCAACACCGAAGTCAAGCCGTTCAAGGCCACCGCTTACCACAACGGCGAGTTCGTCGACGTCTCAAGCGACGACATGAAAGGCCAGTGGAGCATCGTCTTCTTCTACCCGGCCGACTTCACCTTCGTCTGCCCGACCGAGCTTGGTGACCTGGCGGACAACTACGAAGAATTCAAGAAGCTGGGCGTCGAGATCTACAGCGTCTCCACCGACACCCACTTCACCCACAAGGCCTGGCACGACAGCTCCGAGACCATCGGCAAGCTGCAGTTCCCGATGATCGCCGACCCGACCCTGACCATCTCGCGCAACTTCGAGGTACTGATCGAGGAAGACGGCCTGGCCGAGCGTGGCACCTTCGTCATCGACCCCGAGGGCAAGATCCAGATCGTCGAGATCAACGCCGGCAACATCGGCCGCAACGCCGAAGAGCTGCTGCGCAAGGTCAAGGCTGCCCAGTACGTCGCCGCCCACCCCAACGAGGTGTGCCCGGCCAAGTGGAAGGAAGGCGAAGAGACCCTGGCGCCGTCCCTGGACCTCGTCGGCAAGATCTAAGCCTTGTCCGCAAGATCTGACACTTGTCCGCCAGATCTGACACTTGACCGAAAGTGTCTTGAGCAAGATGTGACTGCGCCAAGGCTGGCTGACTCAGCCTTAGTGTCCCTTGTCGCAGTCACGGCGCCTCGCCAGAGGCGCCCGTCACCCCTGAGGTGACACCCTTTTCCCCACCGGGTCGTTCGTCTCGGTCGTCCTACCAGTCGCTTATGCGAGATCGGGCCCTTCGGCCCGGTGGGGATTCTGCGGCCCAATGATCGGCCAGTTCGCCGATACCGGCACTACGCTCCCGCCGCAGACTACCATTTTCCGATTTTTATCAGGATTGCCGCTGTCATGTTGGACGACTCTCTCAAGCAACAGCTGAAAGCCTATCTCGAACGTGTCACCCGCCCCTTCGAGCTTGTCGCCACCCTCGATGACGGCGACAAGTCCAGGGAACTCCACGGCCTGCTCAGCGACATCGCCGCGCTCAGCGACCACATCAGCCTGTCCACCGAAGGCACGGACCCACGCACGCCGTCGTTCGCCCTTTATCGTGATGGCGCCCCCACCGGGGTGGTGTTCGCCGGCATCCCCATGGGCCACGAGTTCACCTCGCTGGTGCTGGCACTTCTGCAGGTCGGCGGGCATCCGCCCAAGGCCAGCGCCGAGGTGATCGAACAGATCCAGGCGCTGGACGCGGACATGCACTTCGAGACCTACTTCTCGCTGTCCTGCCAGAACTGCCCGGACGTGGTCCAGGCGCTGAACCTGATGGCCATTCTCAACCCGCGGATCTCCCACGACGCCATCGACGGCGCCCTGTTCCAGGATGAGGTCGAGGCCCGCGAGATCATGTCGGTGCCGAGTGTCTACCTCAACGGCGAGCCCTTCGACCAGGGCCGCATGACCCTCGAGCAGATCCTGGCCAAGGTCGACACCGGCGCCGAAAAGCGTGAAGCCGAGAAGATCAGCGCCAAGGAGTCCTTCGAGGTGCTGACCATCGGCGGCGGTCCCGCCGGAGCAGCCGCCTCCATCTATGCCGCGCGCAAGGGTATCCGCACCGGCGTCGCCGCCGAGCGCTTCGGCGGCCAGGTGCTCGACACCATGGCCATCGAGAACTTCATCTCGGTGCAGGAGACCGAAGGGCCCAAGCTTGCCACCGCGCTTGAAGAGCACGTCAAGCAGTACGACGTCGACATCATGAACCTGCAGCGTGCAGAAGCTCTGGTGCCGTCAAGCGAGCCGGGCGGCGAGCACGAGGTGCGCTTCGCCTCCGGCGCCAGCCTGCGCGCCAAGACGCTGATCCTGGCCACCGGCGCCCGCTGGCGCGAGATGAACGTGCCCGGCGAGGCCGAGTACCGCAACCGCGGCGTGGCCTACTGCCCGCACTGCGACGGCCCGCTGTTCAAGGGCAAGCGCGTCGCGGTCATCGGCGGCGGCAACTCCGGCGTCGAGGCGGCCATCGACCTGGCCGGCATCGTCGCCCACGTGACCCTGTTCGAGTTCATGGACGAGCTGCGTGCCGACGCCGTGCTGCAGAAGAAGCTGCGAAGTCTGCCCAACGTCGAGATCATCTCCGGTGCCCGCACCACCGAGATCAACGGCGACGGCAACCGCGTCACCGGCCTGAGCTATGAAGAGCGCGCCAGCGGCGAGCTCAAGCAGGTCGAGCTGGAAGGTGTGTTCGTGCAGATCGGCCTGGTGCCCAACACCGAATGGCTCAAGGACTCGCCGATCGAGCTGTCCGAACGCGGCGAGATCATCACCGACGCCCACGGCATGACCTCGGTCCCCGGTATCTTCGCCGCCGGCGACGTCACCACCGTGCCCTACAAGCAGATCGTCATCGCCGTGGGGGCAGGTGCCACCGCCGCCCTCGGCGCCTTCGACTACCTGATTCGTCAGTAAGGTCGAGCCCCCGACCACGACAAAGCCGTGTTCCCTGAAGACACCGTCTGGCTTCCCTGGCCGCGGTGTCCACGACCAGGAAGGTCGTGACTAGCCTGCCGCCCTTCGGGGCGGTTTTTTTTGGTTATTGATCGCCGTCCACCAGTACGCCGTAGCATCACGATGGTGTGTCACGGCACCCTGCTTGACGACGGTCGACATCACTTCAGCGCATCCCCGACACAGGACACATGCCGCCCCCTTCGGGGCAGTTTTTTTTGGCCTGTTGGTCGTGCAGGAGAGACCAATGTCAGTTCGACGGCGTCAGTCGACGTTCCACCATTGAACTTGCTCCGCTGATGTCCGGAAGGCACTCCCCCTGGGCCAGTCGCTCGAGGATGCGTTCTTCCTGGCGCTGCAGTTCCAGGGTGTGGTCGATCACCGCGTCGACCTCCGACGGTGGCAGCACCACCACGCCGTTCTCGTCGGCCAGCACCACGTCGCCGGCGGACACCACCACCCCACCGACGCTGACCGGCAGGTTCATGGCGCCGCCCTGGTCGTCGAGCTTGGTGGTCAGCGACGAGACGCCGCGGCTCCACACCGGGAAGCGCTTTGCGCGCAGGGTCGCAAGGTCGGTGGCGGTGCCGTCGATGATCACCCCGGCCAGTCCCAGGTGCGAGCCGACCTCGGTCAGCACCCCGCCCCAGCAGGCGTGACGACGATCGCCCTGGCGATCGATCACCAGCACATCGCCGGGACGCAGAAGGCGCATGGCGTGGTTGAGCAGGGTGCCGTCTCCCGGCGGCAGCGACAGGGTCACGGCGACCCCGGCTACCCGCACCGCGTCGAGCTGGCAGCGGATCTCGGGGTCGATAAAGCCCTCTTCGCGGAAGTGGCCGATGGTGGCGGTCTCGCACTCGAGCAGGCGCTGATGGCGGGCGGGGTCCAGCGGGGCGGGCAGGTCGGCGATGGTGTACACAGCGTTTTTCCTTATATCAGGCTCGGCAGCCAGGTGATCAGTCCCGGCACCCAGTACAGCATCAGCATGCCGAACAGGAAGCACAGCACGATCGGCCAGGCGGCGGCGTAGATGGTCGGCATCGACACCGAGGGTGCCCCGCCCTTGACCGCGAACAGGTTGTAGCCGAACGGCGGGGTCAGACTGCCCACCGCCAGGTTGATCAGAAACAGCGTCCAGAACCACACCGGGTCGAACCCGTAGGCCTTGACCAGCGGGGCGTAGATCGGGATGACCACCATCATGAAGGCGATCTGGTCGATGAACATGCAGGCGATAAGCGGGATCAGCATCAACAGCAGCAGCATCAGGCCGGTGTCCAGGTCCATGGCGGTGGCGGCGGCCACCAGCCCGGAGGTGGCCCCGGTAAAGGACAGAAGCTGACTGAACAGCTTGGAGCAGGCCAGGATGGTGATGATCATGGCGCTGATCGACAGCGACGACAGCAGCGCCTGTCCGGCCATCTTGAGGCTGAACTTGCGGTAGTAGAAGGCCACCAGAATGGCCCCGAGCACACCGGTGGCGGCGGACTCAGACGGCGTCGCCACCCCCAGCATCATCAGCCCCAGCACCGAGAAGATGATGATCGAGAACGGCGCCATGTTGGCCAGCGCTCGACCGCGCTGGCGCCAGTTGCCGCCGCCCGAGTCGTCCACCGCCGGTGCCCGCGACGGGTCCAGCATCATGCGCACCACCACGTAGGTCACGAACAACCCGGCCAGCAGCATGCCCGGAATGATGCCGGCGATCAAAAGGCGAGCGATGGAAACGTCGACCATGGAGCCGATGATGATCACCAGAAGGCTCGGCGGGATGATCGGTGCAAGGCCGGCGCCGCCGAGGATCAGGCCGATCGACAGACGGTCGTCGTAGCCACGCTGCTGCATCGTCGGTAGCGCCGAGCGGCTGAGCATGGCGGTCACCGCCAGGGCCGAGCCGGACAGCGCGCCGAACAGCGTCGACAGGGCCACCACGAAGAAGTACAGGCGGCCCTTGATGCGCCCCATCAAGGTGTCGAGGGAATCGAAGATGACGTCGATGGAGCCCGATCGGAACAGCAGCTCGCCCATCAGCACGAACAGCGCGATGGTGGTCAGCGTCTCCGAGGTGACGGTGTCATAGACGCTGTTGGCAAACAGGCCGAAGCCGGCGCTGCCCATCAGCCAGAAGGTGCCGGCCACGTTGATCGCCAGAAAGGCCACAAACACCGGCACGCCTAGGGCGAACAGCCCCATCAGCAGGGCGACGGCCAGGCCCAGGGTGACATACCACTCCATCGTCTACGCCTCCTGCCGTGGACTTTCGCTGGGCCACTCGACGGTGGCGGGCAGCAGCGCGCGCCGCAGAAAGTGCAGCGCGGTATTGGAAAAGCCGTAGCCGATAAAGCTCGACACCCACACCTTGGGGATATCGAGCCCCATGGCGGTGGTGGTGCCGCTGGCCAACTGGCGAAGGCTCTCGCTGATCAGCATCCAGGCCGCCAGCGCGCACACCGCCGCGGTCAGCAGCGAGGTGAAGCGCTCGAAGCCCTGTCGACGGGCGGCGGGCAGGCTGTCCTGCAGCACGCTGATGGCGATGTGCCCACGGGTACGGGCGAGTTCCGGCATGGCCAGGCTGGCCGACAGGCACAGGCAGTAGGCGACGATGGAGCTCGACCACAGGGTCGGGGCGTTGAAGAAGTAGCGGGCCACCACTTCGATCCAGAAACACACGACGATGCCACACAGGGTGGCACCGCCGAGGTAGAAGCCGAATCGCGTGAGGCCATCGTGCCAACGGGCAAGGGTAGCCAGCATGGGAGCGATCCGATCAGGGGGTCATGTCGTTGCTTTCGGCGATCTCGCGCATCTTGGCCACCGCCTCCGGCGACTTGTCGAGGCCGAGCTGCCAGATGCCTTCGGTCACCAGTTCGTCGAGACGCTCGGCGTCTTCCGGGGCGAACTCGGTTTCGTGCATGCCGAGCTCCCGCAGGCGCGCCCATTCCTCGACCGCCAGTTCGTCGAGCACCCCGGCGATCTCGCTTTCCAGCGCCTCGCCCTGGGCCAGCAGCACCGACTGCTCCTGCTCGCTGAGGCCATTGAAGGTGTCGAGGTTCATCAGCAGGTAGGTGTAGGTCTGGCCGAAGGTGGGCTTGGAGAAGTAGCCCGCCACCTCGTGCCAGCCAAGATCCTCGACGCCGTTGAGGCCCCAGGCGGCGCCGTCGATGACGTTACGATCCAACGAGGAGTAGACGTCGCCGCTGGACATCAGCACCGGCGTGCCACCCAGGCCCTGGGTCACGTTGGTGTAGGTGGGGCTGCCGCGCAGACGACGTCCCTCGAGGCCCGGCGAGCCTTCGATGGGCTCCTTGAGCACGTACTGGAAACCGCTGGAGCCGAGCGGCGGAATCGCCAGAAGCTTCAGGCCCAGCTCGTTGTAGTGGTTGTCGATGAAGTCCCAAAGGCCAGACTCGCGGGTCTTGGCAGGATCGACGAAGACCCCATCCATGGCCGCGCCGACACCGGTGGTGTTGGTGTGGTAGGCGCCGTGGGTGTAGAGCAGATCGAACACCCCCACCGAGACCGGCTGCAGCTGTTCGAACGGCGGCACCACGTCGGGGCCATTGAGGCTGATGGAGACCTCGCCGTCGCTGGCGCCCTGGACCTTGTCGATGTAGCGCTGGGCGACTTCGCGGGTGTAGGCCGAGGTCAGGTCGTAGCTCGACAGCATGCGCAGATCGGTGGCCTGGGCATCGGGTGACAGCACCGACAGTGACAGGGCAGACAGCGACAGCGCGGACACGGTCAGGATGGAGCGGGAGAGTCGGGACAGGGAGCGATTCATGGTCTTCCTCGCGTTTATGGTTGTTATCATCCGTGGCCGAGGCGGGATGCGTCCGGCAGAAGGATCTTCGATACCACTTCAATCTAGTCAGGCCGACACACCGGGGTCAATGGAAAGGCACCGATCGAGTTTTTCGATTTTTAATATGTAGAATTTACGGAATTTATACAACAAAATGAAAATATAAAAACCAGAAAAATAAAGAGCACTATCTTGTGAAAAATCTCGTATTAAAGGGCTATTACCTCGAAGTATTTTACGCCAAACATGATGAGACAAAACCCCAATAACGCCTGATAAACCATATAATACAACGACCTATATAAAACACCCTCTTTCGTATAGGCGCCCGCCAAGCTCCATCGTCGTTATTGCCACAGGCGACAATTTCGACACCCTATCGGCCACCTTTCAGCAGAAGAACAGCTCTTTCCAGCAAGAAGGGATCGACTCGCCTGGCCGGTTACCCTCGACCAGGCCGAAGCTGGCAGGAGGTAACCCATGCCCGGCAACGGCCGACGGTGTATTCTCTGACAACAGCTTGGCCAACCATACACAGGCCAACATCAGGGCGCCTTCGGCGAGGACAGATCGTCCGCACGAGCGCCTCTTGCTGACAGAAATGAAAGGAGCCGGTGATGCGGCCGATTCACGACACCCTGGACTGGAACCTGCTGCGGACCTTTATCGTCATCGTGCAGGAAGAGAGCGTGAGCAAGGCGGCGGTGCGCCTGTACCTGTCTCAGCCGGCGGTGAGCCTGTCGCTGAAACGGCTGGAAGAACGGCTGGGCCAGAAGCTGATCGAGCGCGACAGCCATCGCTTTCGGGTGACCCAGGCGGGTCAGCTGGTGTACCGCGAGGCGGTGGATATCTACGCCAATGTGGCACGCCTGGCGGCCTCGGTGGGGGAGTCGGACCCGGAGGTGGCCGGCCACGTCTCGCTGGCCTTTATCACCGGTATCCAGTGTCGCTTTCTCGACAGCGTGCTGGCGGCCTTCCATCACCGCTATCCGCAGATCACCTTCGAGATCGAGGACATGTCGAGTCAGGAGGTGCAGCACGCCCTGTCACAACGCCAGAGCGCGCTGGGTATCTGTCTGGCCCAGAGTTGCCCGGACAACCTCGACAGTCAGGTGCTGGCGCGCCAGCGCTATCGGCTGTACTGCGGGCGCAGCCATCGCCTGTTCGGCCGCGACAGCCTGCCCATGGAAGAACTCAAGCAGGAGGCCTACGTGTCCTTCGGCAGCGAGCAGCTCGACGGGGTGCTGTCGCCGCTGGCGGTGTTCCGCGCCCAGCACGGCCTCAAGGGCCCGGTGGTGGGGCAGTCCAGTCGTCTGCAGGAGATCCAGCGCATGGTCATGGCCGGCTGGGGCATCGGCTGCCTGCCGGAGCACCTGGTGGCTCGGCAGGTGGCGGACGGCGAGCTGTGGCCGCTGCCGCCCTACGACGGCGTGGCCGACATCGACCTGCACCTGATGTGGCACCACGAAGGCCGCGCCAGCGTGGCGGAGACAACCTTCATCGAGTTCTTCCTCACCTGCATGGCCAAGGTGCCCATGGAGCACCGCCTGACCACCGGTATCGACGTGGCCGACGCCGCCCAGGCGCCCCTCGCTTTCGACGATACGCCCTGACGAACGAGGATCGGAGCTGAGCCGGATACACCGACGTCGCCGGTCCTCCCCATTCACCAGCAAGACTCTTTGCACAGGTGTCTCCTGGGTCGTTTCGCGTTTGCACCAGAACGCGCCCTGCCCGCCCCGCGTCGATAACGCCTGAACTCGACATTTTGCGGCACATCTTGGACGACATGGATGTTTCTGGCGTAAGCCCCCTCTGAAAGCACCTTCTTCCTGCTGTCCCGGCCTCGCCTCGCCAGTAGGATCCTCCAGAGTCGGACCACGGCGTCGTTCAGGGAGGATCCACCGTGCCATCTACCCTCGTTCCTTCATCCCCATCTCATGAGCTGCCATCGGTACCTGGCGACCAGCCAAACGTGACGGGAGGGCACTGAGGATGGATGACGGCATGATCCCCGGGCATCGGCCCTTCCCCACCGAGGCCATCGCAGACACCGGCCAGCGCCCGGCCGTGCCGACCGAATTCACCGCCGATGAGCACGGGGGCGGCCTTATCCCCCTGAGGGAACAGCTCAACCATCGCCGGGTGATCACCGCCGAGCCCTACAGCGAAGGCGAGACCCCGGAAGCCGTGATCATGATGGACGT